>NZ_JALHQJ010000001.1 GCF_022842015.1 Nitrosomonas sp.
ATGTACTTTCTAAGACAAGATGAAGTCGCAGGGTTAATTTTTTTGATGAATGCGCAGTATAAAGGATTTTTGGTCAAGAACTGAAACCGTGTTTCACCGGTATTCGTTATACTAATTCGCTATGAATGAAAAAATCGATAAAATAAAACAACATGCACAAGATTTACGTGCTGAGATCGAACTGCATAATTACCGGTATTATGTGCTGGATAATCCGACCATTCCCGATGCCGAATACGACAAACAACTGCGCGAGTTACAACGCATTGAGCAAGACTATCCGCAACTCATCAGGGCCGATTCACCGACGCAACGCGTTGGTGCGGCCCCGCTTAAAGCTTTTTCACAAATTTTACATCGTAAGCCAATGTTGTCGCTGAGTAATGCATTTGAGGAGGTGGAACTGGAGGCATTTAATCGGCGTGTTTGTGAAGGATTATTGGTAGACAGCGTCGAGTTTGCGGTAGAGCCTAAATTCGACGGATTGGCTGTCAGCTTATGCTATGAAGGTGGCATTTTTAAAACCGGTGCGACACGTGGTGATGGTTACATAGGTGAAGATATCACTTTGAATCTAAAGACGATTAAATCTATCCCTTTGTCGCTTCCAGTCGATAATCCGCCGCCATTGCTGGAAGTGAGAGGCGAAGTGTTAATGCTGAAAGCGGATTTCTTGAATTTAAATCAGCGCCAGGTAGCTAAAGGTGAAAAAGAGTTTGCCAATCCGCGCAATGCTGCAGCAGGGTCGTTACGTCAACTGGATTCTGGTATTACCGCAACCCGGTGCTTAACTTTCTTTGCTTACGGCGTTGGAGAATATCAGGATAGCCACATGCCGTTGGATAAACACAGCCATGTAATGACATATCTCGCATCGTTGCATTTCCCCGTTGCCAAAGAAAGTAGCGTAGTTAAAGGGCTGCAAGGATTGTTAGCGTATTTTCAAGCGATCGAGTTGCAGCGTGAGCGCCTGCCGTATGATATTGATGGGGTAGTGTATAAAGTCAATTCCTTGACGCAACAGAAACAGTTGGGATTTGTGTCACGCGCGCCGCGATTTGCGCTAGCGCACAAATTTCCGGCGCAGGAAGCGGTCACGCAACTGTTGGGTATTGATGTACAGGTTGGCAGAACCGGAGCCTTGACACCGGTTGCACGTTTGAAGCCGGTTTTTGTCGGTGGCGTGACCGTGACCAATGCTACCTTGCACAATGCGGATGAAATCGAGCGCAAGGATGTTCACATCGGTGATGCCGTCATTGTGCGCCGCGCGGGCGACGTAATCCCAGAAATTGTATCGGTGGTACTGGAAAAACGTCCGGCTGATGCGCGGGTTTTTTCGATGCCAGAGCATTGTCCGGTGTGCGGCGCTAAAGCAGTGCGACTTGCCGATGAGGCGGTATCGCGCTGTACTGGTGGATTATTCTGTCCGGCACAACGCAAACAGGCGATTTTGCATTTTGCTTCGCGTCGAGCGATGGATATTGAAGGTCTGGGGGACAAGCTGGTGAATCAAATGGTCGATCAAGCGATTGTGCGTACCCCAGCGGATTTGTATAAATTGGGGTTAGGCGCACTTGCTAATCTGGAGCGCATGGCGAAAAAATCAGCCGGTAATATTCTACGCGCGATAGAAAAAAGTAAACATACGACATTAGCAAGATTTATCTATGCATTGGGAATCCGTAACGTTGGAGAAACAACCGCAAAGGATTTGGCGGCACATCTAGGCAGTCTCGACCGACTGATCGAAGCTGATAGCGTGCGTCTGCAACAGATTCCGGATATCGGTCCGGTGGTTGCGCAAAGCATCGCGGATTTCTTTGCTGAAGCACATAACTGCGAAGTGATTGAGCAATTGCGCGCCTGCGGGGTACATTGGAATGAGCATGAAGGAATATCCGTTTTAGTCGGTGAACCGAAACCATTGTATGGTAAGACGTTTGTGTTGACCGGAACACTGCCCACACTGAGCCGCGAAGAAGCCAAAGAAAAGATTGAAGCGCTGGGTGGTAAAGTCAGCAGTAGTGTGTCAAAAAAAACCAATTATGTTGTCGTAGGTGCAGATCCAGGCAGCAAATATGATAAGGCGCTGAGTTTAGGAATTTCAGTGCTGGATGAGATAGGATTAATGGAACTGCTGCAATAACGCTAAAAATAACCATGCTGACTTACCAACAAGCGCAACAAATTCTCGATGCGGCTGAACTCATTTATTCCGAGCATACGGTCGCGCAAACGGTGCATCATATGGCACTGAATATCACGCAGTTGCTATCGCGGCAACAACCCCTGGTTTTATGCGTGATGGGCGGTGCGGTGGTATTTGCCGGGCAACTGCTGCCAAAACTTCCTTTCCCGCTTGATTTTGATTATTTGCATTTATCACGATATAACAAACAACTACATGGCGGGGAAATTCAGTGGCGAGTGGAACCTGGAGAAGATGTTAAAGATCGGGTTATTTTAGTGCTGGATGATATTCTGGATGAAGGCATTACGCTTGCTGCCATTCGTGACAAAGTGTTGGAAAATGGCGCAAAAGCATTTTATAGTGCGGTGTTTGCTGAAAAAAGAACGGGCAGGCCGAAGCCACTGCAAGCCGATTTTATTGGATTGACAGTTCCGGACCGCTATGTTTTCGGGTTTGGCATGGATATACACGGCGCATGGCGGAATTTACCCGCCATTTATGCAGTAAAAGATTGAATCTAATTTTGGGAGGATCATGTTTGCAATTATTGGCGGCAGCGGAATGACGCAATTATCCTGCCTGGAAATATCCCGTCGGGAAATCATACGAACCCCGTACGGTGAGCCTTCCGGCCCGTTGACCTTTGGTAAGATGAAGAATGAAGACATCGTTTTCCTGGCGCGGCACGGACACGGACACACGATTCCGCCGCACGCGATCAATTATCGCGCAAATTTATGGGCGCTGCACTCATTGAAGCCTTCGCATGTCATTGCCGTAGCGTCAGTGGGCGGTATCCGCGCGGATCTGACGCCGGGCCGATTGATGATTCCGGATCAAATTATTGATTATACCTATGGACGCGGCTTTACTTTTTTTGAAGGCAAGGATCAACCGGTAACGCATATTGATTTAACTCTTCCGTATAGCCAGCGCACTCGCACATTGCTGCTGCAAGCTGCAAAAAATGCCAATAAAGATGTTTTCGATGGCGGAATTTATGCCGCCACACAAGGCCCCAGGCTGGAAACGGCCGCCGAAATCAACCGATTGGAACGCGACGGCGCGGATATCGTGGGCATGACCGGCATGCCAGAAGCTGCGCTGGCCAGGGAATTGGGTCTGGATTACGCCAGTATTGCCGTGGTTGCCAATTCTGCCGCTGGACGCGGTACTAACGTGAGTGGCATTCCATTGAAGGAGATTTATGCCGTGTTGGAACAAGCAATGGTGGGCGTCAGAAATATTCTGGAACATGTGGTGAGTCGCGATGGCCATTAAACCCGTACTTAAAATGGGTGAGCCGTTGCTGCTGCAAGTGGCTAAACCTGTCGAGCAGTTCGATACTCCCGAACTTCATGAACTGATTCATAATATGCAGGATACCATGGAGGATCTGAATGGTGCAGGCTTGGCGGCACCCCAGATTGGCGTGAGCCTGCAAGTCGTCATTTTCGGATTTAAAAAGAATCAACGCTATCCCGATGCCGATGAAGTGCCTTTTACGGTTTTACTAAACCCACAATTAACGCCATCAACCGATGAAAAAGAAGATGGATGGGAAGGTTGTCTCAGCGTACCAGGCATGCGCGGCATGGTGCCACGCTATGCGCATTTGCGCTATCAAGGTTTCGATCAATATGGTAAAGCAATCGACCGCACAGTCAGCGGATTTCACGCGCGCGTAGTGCAGCACGAATGTGATCATTTGCTGGGCATTCTGTATCCGATGCGGATCAAGGATTTTCGTTCGTTTGGGTTTACGGATGTACTATTTCCTGGACAGGAGGTTGTGGATGATTAGGTTTATACCAATTAGTCAGCAAAGCGCATGAGTCGCCGCGAAACTCCAATGACAGTTTGGTATTGGGAACAGATCGGAGGAATTCTGATTGAGGAGTTTCTCGTAATTCCTAAAAGAGATGGACAAGGTAGACGTCTAATTGATGCCGTTATTATCCGTGGTCAGGAAAACGCGCGTATGCCTGTGAGTTCTCGAGTTAGCCTAGAGGGTAAAGATGTCGTGGTTGTACAAACCAAAAACAGTCGTCTTGGTATGTACTTAATGGGGCAAACCTTATTCTCAGCTCAACTTGTTAGGCAGCACTTCAACCCTCGAAGTGTTTTGTCGGTTGCTCTGTGTTCTCAAACGGACCGGATTCTTCAGCCCATGCTTGAGGCATATGAGGACTGTAAAGTCGTTGTCTGCCCAATTGAGTAAACTGACTAACAATTAATCCAACGATCTTGGAATTAGAGCAGGCTACTTGCAGTTATTTGGTAACTACACTGTTTCGGAAGCAAACAGGAAATTTTAGCGAATATTACTGATAACTCGATATTTTTGGTGTTTTGATCTGTTAGCTATTATTTAAATAGTCCCAAAATCCATTCTGTCAAATCCGGTTTGACAACAACCAGGATCACTACCACAAACAAAATCAGCACCGGGAATTCATTGAACCAGCGATAAAACACATGGCCATGTTGATTGGCATCATTTTTAAAAGCCGTGACAAATTTTCCGCAGTAGTAGTGATAGAAAATCAATAACAGAACTAACGCCAGCTTGGCATATAACCA
This sequence comes from Nitrosomonas sp., assembly GCF_022842015.1. Lineage (GTDB taxonomy): Bacteria > Pseudomonadota > Gammaproteobacteria > Burkholderiales > Nitrosomonadaceae > Nitrosomonas. The sequence continues at coordinate 4,778 of NZ_JALHQJ010000001.1, forward strand.
ACTTCCCGTGAAACCGTAACCCAGCCACAGCCACACGCCGAACACTACAGTCAGCACTGCGCCGGGAGTCATGATGCCATAATAGAGTTTGCGCTCCATAATCTTGAAGCGCTCTTTGCCAGGTTGATCTTCGCATTGGGCGTGATAGACGAATAAGCGTGGCAGGTAGAATAGTCCGGCGAACCAAGTGACCATGAAAATGATGTGCAGCGATTTTATCCAGAGCATGATTGCGTGAATGATTAGTGTTAAAGTTGTACGAGATAGAGATTGTGATTTTAGCGCTATTCCCTGAGATTAGGGGATTATGTGTAATGATTAGTAATTTAATTAAAGAGCGGAATGATTATGGATCAACATTATCAAAATTTAATTCAGAAACTGGAAGAAATTGTTCACTTGAATGGCGTGATGAGCACGCTGGGGTGGGATCAGGAGGTGATGATGCCTGCGGGTGCCAGTGGGGCGCGCGCGAAGCAGATTGCGGCGCTGGCAGGGGTGATTCATGAGCGCATGACTGATCCTGCGTTGGGGGATTGTTTGAATGAGCTGAAAGAAAAAAATTCTGATTGCCTGAGTGAAGTGGAGCGCTGCAATATCCGCGAAGCGCTGCACAGTTATGAATTGGAAACCAAAGTGCCAAAACAGCTGGTGCAGGAGCTGGCGGAACTGGGGTCGCGTGGGCAGGGCATTTGGGTGATGGCGCGGAAAGAAAACAAATTTTCTGACTTTGCGCCAGTGTTAAAGCGTTTCTTGGAATTGAAAACAGAATGGGCGCAGCGGGTGTCGCCGGATTTGGAGCCTTATGACGCTAATATCGATCTGTTTGAGCGCGGAACAACAATCAATATGATCACACCCATATTTGAGCGCCTGAAGCGGGAATTAATACCGTTGATTGAGGCCATTCAGAACCATCCTCAACAACCGGATACGTCTTTCTTGCAGGGCAGGTTTGCGCTGGACAAGCAGGAAGCACTGGCGCGAAAAATCAGCCAGGATATCGGTTTTAATACTGAACAAGGCCGTATTGATGTGTCGGTGCACCCTTTTTGCGGCGGTAGCCATCCGACCGATGTGCGGATTACGACGCGCTATAAGGACAGCGATTTTATCGAGTCATTGTATTCAGTAATTCACGAGACGGGGCATGCACTGTACGAGCAGGGGCGCCCGCATGAGCTGGGAGATTTGCCTGCATCCGAATCATTAACGATGGGGATTCATGAATCCCAGTCGTTGTTCTGGGAGCGCATGGTTGCGCAAAGCAAGCCGTTTTGCTCGCATTATTTCGACACGATCCGTGCGACGTTTCCGGACAATCTACAATCCGCTACTGTGGATTCTTTTTATCGGGCGATCAATACGTGTAAACCGGATTTTATTCGCGTGGAGGCGGATGAAGTGACGTATCCGTTGCATGTCATATTGCGCTACGAAATCGAGAAGGGCTTATTTGAAGGTTCGATGCAGGTCGATGATTTGCCTGGCATTTGGAGTGAGTTGATGCAGAAATATCTGGGAATTAAGCCGCCTACAGATACGTTGGGCGTATTACAAGATTCGCATTGGAGCGGTGGGGCGTTTGGGTATTTCCCTTCGTATACGCTGGGTGCGATGTATGCGTGTCAGTTTTATAATACATTGCTGAATGAGCAACCGGAGACGGAAAAAAACATTGCAACAGGAAATTTTGCACCGATTAAAGGTTGGTTAAATGAGAAAATTCATCGTCAAGGAAGGCTTTACACACCGCAAGAGATTGTTCAGCGTGTGACAGGCGAGGCATTGAATTCAGACTATTTTATTGGTTACTTAAAAAATAAGTACAGTGAAATTTATGGGTTGGTTTAATGGTTATTACTTAGACTCGGCTTTGCAGTAAGCAAAATTCTTTGATCTGATTCAGTTTTGCTGTGTCTGCTTATGACCTGATTACTTTCTATCCATTTTTTGACACGATTTGCGTCACCGATACGCGTATTTTTACCCCATGAATTGAGTAGCACGATGACAACGGGTTGTCCGGAAATTTTGGTGTGCATGACTAAGCAGCGTCCGGCCTCATTCAGGTAGCCAGTTTTGGAAACGTCGATAGTCCAGTTTTGGCTCCGCACTAAGCTATTGGAATTGACGTACTGCAATTGACCGCGCTTATTTCCTGGAGATACTGAATGTTGAAATGCGGTAGAGAATTCGCGTATGACAGCATAGCCGTTGGAAGTAGCGGCTAGTTTTGCCAAATCGCGCGCGGTTGCTACATTACTACTGCTTAATCCGGTAGGTTCGACAAACTGGCTATTAGACATACCAATTTGTTTGGCTTTAATGTTCATGGCATTCACAAATGCCTTGGCGCCGCCGGGATAGGTTCGGCCTAGCGCAGCAGCTGCCCGGTTTTCTGAGGACATGAGCGCCAGCTTCAACAATTCATGTCGTGACAATTTGCTGCCTACTGGAAGTCGAGAAGTCGTGTACTTCAATTTATCGACATCAGCATTTTCTATCGTGATGATTTCATTCGGCGGTAAACGTGCATCAAGTATGATTATGGCAGTCATTAGCTTGGTGATTGAAGCAATGGGCATAACCTTATCAGCATTCTTGTCATAAATGACGTGCTCATTCTTTGCATTAAAAATAAGAGCCGCTTGAGATTTAATATCTAGATTGTTATTTTGTGCCAGTGAACTATTGGCATAAAAAAATAGAATGCAAGACAGAATAAATATTTGTTTCATTATTTTCCTTCTCAATGGGTGAAAATTGCAAATCAAATCCAGTACGTATTAATTCACGCATTTTTATGAGCGAGGAAAATATCTTTTAATTTTTTTATTATCAAGATACTTTATAACAAAAAATATTTAGTTAGTTGGGCGATTGTATGCGCATTCCAAAATGTGTTTTCTGCGTTTGATACACAAAATATAGGCCAAGCTGACAGTTGCTTTATTTATTCTCCATCCAATCTATACAATTCCCTAGATGAAGCAAAAAAACTCTTCTATCCAAACTTGACCTATCTATAGCTATCCTGCTGCTGATTTATTATTTACCAAAGTTTGGGTGTTTTATTTTAGCAGGACAGGTAACCATTTCACCATCAACACGATCTTTAATTTTCTCACCGGCTTTTTTGTTATCGCATTGCATTTTATTCAAGATGTCTTGGGCAGCCATTGGTGGCATTGAAGATTCTTTGTTTCCGCTTGCCATAGTGGCAGACGATCCCAATAAGAAGACTAAACCAATTGCAGCGATTAGAAATTTGCTCATTTTCAACTCCTATATTAATGTTATGAAGGAAGCCAATTTTTTATACCTGACTTACCAGCCATGAATTTATCACAATCATGACTGATATGGCCATTTCTTTTTTTAAATCTTATAATAAAGAAACGGTGAACGAGTGTATTTTTGTGATTGATTAACTTTAAATTGATTAAGTAAGATAGCAGACTTTACTAAACTAATTGATTTGTCATATAAATAGAACTGCTCCGACGCGACGCCCTTCTTCAACTAGAATATTATAAGTCCTGCAACAAGCTCTTGTATCCATAATTTCAATTCCAACACCCATTTTAGCCACTTGACTCAGTAAGGAATAATTTGGAAATTGATGTGAAATACCCGTGCCTAGAATAATGATTTCAAGTGCATGAGGCAACAAATTTTCAAAATGTTGAATTTCTAGTTCAGAAATTGAAATAATCGGCCAGTTTTCAATCAACTGATCCGGTAATACAATCAAATTCTTTTCATATCTTATTTGATTGATTACTACATATCCGTCACCATACCCAGTGAAAATATATTGATGAGAGAAATTGGCAGGGTGTAATTTCAACGCTTTGCTCCATAATGATTTGATCACATCAACAGCGATTATGCATGAATTAAATCAGAATACAACCAGCATTGTGTAGGTGTTTTTGGGCAGATTCAAACTAACTGCTCATTTTTTTCAGCTAGCTTTATTTCTACAAAGTTAACTAATGAACTGAGTTTTTCAAAAGTCTTGGCACTAATCTCGTCATCTTCTATTGAGATGGAAAACTTTTTCTCTAAAGCCAAGATAACCGTAACGACTGCCACTGAATCAAGCTCAGGAATGCTTCCAAGTAATCTTGTGTCCGGTTCCATTGCATCAAGTCGTTTGCCTAATCCCAGGGTATCAGTCAGAATTTTTTTGATTTCCAGCGTATGGTTTGTATTAATCACAGTAAAAAATTATTTGTTATTCGGTATTGCGTGATTATAAATCTGATTTAGATCATTATCACTGATTTACAGGGTGATAATTTTTTGTGCTTGGTTATTGCATGGGAATTATTTTGCTAGCGACGAATTATGGCCTTATTTCAACGATAGAATTGGGCCGTGCTAATCCGCTAATGATTCGTCCTGATTTATTGCGAACTTGAATAACCTGACCATCAGCTGCATCAGCTAAAGCTTGTCCTTCCGATTGGATATTAAATCCGCGGCCTTGTACGACTAGATTGACGGTTTGTCCACGCAAGATTACATGAGGAGCTCGTAGCATCTGCGGGCGCAGTGGTTGGCCGGCGGGTAAATTGGTTGCAGCGACTTTGCCAACTATTAGCGCGGCATCGGTGAGTATGCCTTCGGGTAATTGTGTCAAATTGGTATTCTGAGGTGCTATATCCTCATATGTAATAATTTGTCCAGTAGCGATAGGCCGCGTGGTATGTAATACGTCCGACATTACATTTATCTCTGCTTGCACGTAGATGGTCCAAGTTGCAAGCTCGCTATTACAACGGACACCAATCGAAGTTTTCCCCCACAGGCGATTGCCTACGGGAATAAAGGGCTCTAATTGCGGACATTTTGGTAACGCCAGATGTTTATCAATTTGACCGACATTCACGATGACTTGTCCAGGTAGATTAGCTGTGTTGTTGTAAAGGAAATTCTCAATTGCATTATTTATCAGAGGTATTTCTTGATTAGAGAGAACAGTTTTGTGCCGAGATGCAAGTGCAGGGGTAAAAAAAACAAGTGCCAACATGAATAGGCAAAGAATTAATGTTGAGTAACGTATCATAATTTTTTTATCCGCTGAGCCATTCGTTCTTGCCGGTTTCGGCAAATATTGCCGCCATATCCACATATTAAACAATTGCAAATGGATTGATGCTCAAAGATAACGTCTGTTTCTTGTCTTTATTGTTGATTCGTCTATCAATCTTAACATTTAACATAGTTGGCATGCTAACTGCTAATAAATGAATAGAAAATATTTGATTAAGGCGATAAAGAAGATGATCAACAAACTTGATAAAGAATTAAATTATCACCATAACGCTTTAAGTTTAAGGGTCGCAAGGCAGGAATTGCTTTCAAGCAATGTGGCTAATGCTGATACTCCTAATTTTAAAGCTAAAGACATTGACTTTGCCAGCATGCTTCAAGAAAAGGTTTCTTCAACTCGAGACCTGAAAAAAGTAAGCCTTAATACGACATCGACAACGCATATTAATTCCTCTACCCCCGGATTATTCGGAGACAATATTCTATATCGCGTCCCCCTACAACCTAGTGCAGATGGGAATACGGTGGATATGGATATGGAACGCACCCGGTTTGCTGATAATGCAATTAAGTACGATGCGAGTATCGCTTTTTTAAATTATGAATTTAGATTTTTATCATTAGCATTGCAGGAGAGATAATAAATGTCATTGTTTAATGTATTTGGTATAGCAAGCTCGGCCATGTCTGCACAGTCGCAACGTTTGAATGTGGTGGCGAGTAATCTTTCTAATGCGGACAGTGTAACCAGCTCGACTGGAGAGCCTTACCGTGGACGTCAAGTTGTTTTCAGCACATTACGTGCGGATGCTAATGGTGCAGCTGGTGTTAAGGTTGCAGGTGTTATTCATGATCCCTCGCCAATGCGACAAGTATTTGAGCCCAATCATCCATTTGCGAATCCAAGCGGTTATGTAACGATGCCGAATGTCAGTGTCGTCGATGAAATGGTCAATATGATGTCGGCTTCACGCTCGTATCAAAATAGTGTCGATATGATGAACACTACTAAATCACTGCTGCAAAAAACCCTGACTATAGGCCAATAAAGGAGCATTTCATGAATTCAGTACAACAACAAACCGATTCGCAATCAGTATCATTGGGAACCACGACAGGTATCACAACTAAGAAACAAGCCGAGGATCCTCAAGATCGCTTTCTGAAGCTTCTGGTCACCCAAATGAAAAATCAGGATCCATTGAAACCGCTGGATAACGCAGAAGTGACCAGTCAGTTGGCACAAATTAGCACGGTGACAGGTATCGATAAATTAAATTCAACGCTGCAGCAATTGGTTTCTAGTACTGATGATAGTCGATCAGTAGAGGCGTTGGGAATGATTGGACATAGCGCTTTCGTTCCCGGCAAGTCAATATCTCTTGAAGGAGAGGGTGCCATAGCTGGGATCGAATTAGAACAATCGGTTGATCAAGCTATTGTAACGATATTTGATAGTTCGGGGATTGTAATTCACACCAAGGAACTGGGTGTGCAACCGGCCGGTGTTAGTACTATTGGTTGGGATGGCATGACAAATAGCGGCACTAAAGCTGCCGATGGTGACTATACCTTTGCAGTCACGGCAAAACAGGGTGACAAGGAAGTAAAAGTCGACACACTTTCATTTGGCACAGTAAACAGTGTTTCCCATGGTGAGCTGGGAACGCATCTGGATATGGGTAAGTTGGGATTAGTCAGTTTATCTGACATTAAACAGGTTTTTTGATTAGGAGAACAAGATGAGTTTTCAACAAGGTTTAAGTGGTTTAAGTGCGGCATCGACAAATCTTGATGTCGTTGGCAATAACATTGCCAATGCGAATACTGTTGGGTATAAACAAGCTCAAGCTCAATTTACCGATATATTTGCAAACTCGTTGGACGGGGCAGGTTCTTCCCGTACGCAGATAGGTATCGGTGCGCGGGTAGCCACGGTCGCACAATCATTTAATCAAGGGGATATTGCGCCAACTAATAATCCGCTGGATATAGCGATAAATGGACAAGGCTTTTTCCGCATGAGTGATAACGGTGTAATCAGTTATAGTCGGAACGGTCAGTTTCGTCTTGATGGGAATGGGTTTCTTACAGATGCAAATGGAACAAATTTAACGGGATATGCTGCAGGTGCCGATGGAAACATAGACTCCAGTCGACCAACCCTTTTGAAATTAAGTACTTCTGATATTCCACCAAAAATTACATCAACTTTCAACTTGGGTTTTAATTTGAAATCAGATGCAACAGCACCTGAAGTGGCTACTTTTGATGCGAATAACCTCAGGAGCTTTACTGACACAAATTCTGGGAGGTTTTTCGATAGCCTGGGTAATGAGCATATATTTACCTATTATTTTCAGAAATCAGATACAACAGCCAATACATGGAATATGTATGCGAGTGTCGATGGTGCAGTTGATCCAACAACGGGTGTTCCTATTGGGGTTACTCTAGACGGCGCTGCTTCAGTAACCTTAACGTTCGATAGTAATGGAATTTTGACTGCACCGTCTGCACCTTTTGACGTGTCGGTTGATTTTGCAACCATCGAACCGACGCTGGGAGCAGGCTCTCCTATGGTTTTTGCTTTGGATATCACAACAGCCACACAATTTGGACCTGCTTTTGGCGTTAATTTAGCACAGGGTGATGGGTATGCATCGGGTCGGTTGGCTGGTTTTACCACAGCTGCTGATGGTGTGATTCAAGGAAATTATAGTAATGGGCAAAATAGGTCACTGGGACAAGTTGTCTTGGCTAATTTTGTTAATCCACAAGGCCTAAATCCTATTGGGGATGGCCGTTGGATAGAAACACCCAGTTCAGGCCAACCTTTGGTTGGGCAGCCAAACTCGGGAACATTAGGAACACTTCAACCTTCAGCCGTTGAAGCTGCCAATGTGGATTTAACCTCTGAATTGGTGAAAATGATTACCGCGCAGCGCATGTATCAAGCAAATGCTAAGACCATTGAGACCCAGGATGCTGTTTTGCAAACATTGGTTAATCTTTAACTTTATTACCCGAGCTGAGTAAGCATTCATGGACCGACTTATTTATACATCGATGACTGGTGCGAACCATACGCTGAATCAACAAGCGACCGTTGCACACAATCTCGCTAATGCATCGACAACGGGGTTTCGGGCTGAGGCTAATGCATTCCGCGCTGTCCCAATATATGGCGATGGATTGCCGACACGTGCTTTTGTTGTGGATTCTACGACAGGCTCCGATTTCACTACGGGTCCATTGGAGACAACTGGACGTGATCTTGATGTTGCTGTTCGTGGCCCTGGCTGGATTACCGTACAACTTGATAATGGTGAAGAGGCGTATACCCGGAATGGCAGCTTGCAAGTTGGTGCCAATGGTTTGTTGTTAACACAAAATGGATTGAAAGTTAAAGGTGATGTGGGGGTCATTTCTGTTCCGCCGGAAACACGCATTACTATCGGTGTAGATGGAACTGTATCGACAGTCCCGCTTAATGCCCTGCCAAATACGGTGGCTATAGTTGGGCGAATTAAATTGGTTAATCCCCTAGAGGAAAATCTTGTAAAAGGTGCCGATGGCTTGTTTCGTCAAAAAGATGGCAAAGAAGCGATCGTTGATGCCAGAGTTCGATTGATTGATGGAACACTGGAAGGAAGTAACGTGAATGTTGTGCATGAAATGGTCAGTATGATCGCTCTGGCTCGTCAGTTCGATATGCAAATGAAGATGCTGGAGAACGCGGAGCGCAATGCGCAACAGGCAAGTCAAATTATGCTAGTTAGAGCTTAGCAACAATTAAATATAGGAATTGATCAAATGATACGTTCATTATGGATTTCCAAAACGGGTTTAGAAGCACAGCAAACTAAATTGGATGTTATTGCTAATAATTTGGCGAATGTTAATACCAATGGCTTTAAGCGGTCTCGTGCAGTATTTGAAGATTTGATGTATCAAACATTGCGACAACCAGGCGCTCAGTCTTCGCAACAGACTCAATTGCCTTCCGGCTTACAGCTTGGTACGGGCGTTAAACCAGTTGCAACTGAAAGTATATTCACTCAGGGAATAATACAACCAACTGATAATCCTCGCGATGTGGCAATCCGGGGGTTGGGTTTCTTTCAGGTTTTAATGCCTGATGGTACAACAGCTTATACACGTGATGGAGCATTTCAATTAGACCTTAATGGTCAACTTGTAACATCCAGTGGATATATGGTGCAGCCGGCAATTGTTGTTCCACCAAATACACAGACCGTCACTGTAGGGCGAGATGGTACCGTATCTGCAACAGTGCCAGGTGCAACTGCACCGATACAGCTTGGCAATATTCAATTGGCAAGTTTTATTAATCCATCGGGATTACAGAAAATGGGTGAGAATTTGTACATGGAAACTGCATCCAGCGGAACACCCAATCAGAATGCGCCTGGTACCAATGGACTGGGGATTCTTGATCAGGGGTTTGTTGAAACTTCAAACGTAAGTGTAGTGGAGGAGTTGGTTAATATGATTCAAACCCAGCGCGCTTATGAAATGAATTCAAAGTCTATTGAAACATCTGATCAAATGTTGCAAAAACTGGCGCAACTATAACTGGTTAATTACCGGGAGTAATAGAATGGTTAACAGCCAACTGCTGATAGACAATAAATATAGCTCTCTGTATGTGTTGATACTCTTCATGCTTGCATCGGGTTGCACATCCATTCCAGCGACAGTTACCCATCAACCTAATTCTTTGCGTCCAGCCCATCAAAGCTTGGCGGTTATTCAGCCTAATGGCTCCATTTTGCAAGCCCTTAATAGCACGACGAATGGAGTGCGCTATACACCATTATTTGAGGATCGACGCGCAAGAAGTGTTGGCGATACAATCATTGTTACCTTGAACGAACGAACAAATGCAAGTAAGAGTTCAGAAAGTAATGTGGATCGCTCTGGAAGTATTGATTTCTCGGTTCCTAGTCTTTTGGGGATACCTTTAAGTTTTTTAAAAAAACATGCCACAGTTGAAGCTAAATCCAACAATAGTTTTGATGGCGGCGGTGAAAGTTCTAGTAAGAATAATTTTATAGGAACGATTACGGTAACAGTGATTGAGGCACTACCAAATGGAAACATGGTTGTCAGCGGAGAGAAACAAATTGGAATAAACCAGGGACAAGAGTTTATAAGGCTTTCTGGAGTGATCAATCCAATACATGTTATGGCAAACACCATATCATCAACACAGATAGCCGATGCACGCATTGAATACCGCGCCAACGGTTATATTGATGAAGCACAGACAATGGGATGGCTATCACGCTTTTTTCTAAATGCGACACCTTTTTGATGGTTTTAATACATTTATCTGATTTCCTAAGAAAACACATGCCATTATGAAAATTCCGCACCTAATTATCCATAGCCTACTGATGATATGTTTGTTGTTACCGGGCATAAGTTTTGCGGATCGAATTAAGGATTTAGCATCGATTCAGGGAGTGCGTAATAATCAATTGATAGGCTATGGTTTAGTTGTTGGCTTAGATGGCAGTGGTGATATGACTACCCAGACGCCATTTACGGTACAAAGCATTATTAGTATGCTGGGACAATTAGGCGTTAATCTGCCGCCCGGCACCAATTTGCAGCTAAGGAATGTTGCCGCTGTGATGGTAACAGCAACACTGCCTGCATTTACTAAAACCGGGCAACATATTGATGTTACGGTGTCATCCATGGGTAATGCAAAAAGCTTGCGTGGAGGTACATTGTTAATGACTCCGCTAAAAGGAGCCGATAATCAAGTTTATGCGATGGCGCAAGGAAGTATTCTGGTAGGCGGTATCGGAGCGGCTGCTGGAGGAAGCAGTGTACAGGTTAATCATCTTAGCGTTGGGAGAATCAGTGGGGGAGGTATAGTTGAGCGTGAAATTCCAACAGTAGTCGGGCAGGGGGATTATATTAATCTTGAGTTAAATTCAACCGACTTTACAACGGTGAATCGAATTGTGGATGCCATCAATTTACTTTACCCATCTTCTGCTGTTGCGGTTGATGGACGTGTTGTGCAAGTAAAAGCGCCTATAGAAACTAGTCAGAGAATTATGTTTATTTCTCAGATTGAAAGCATGGATGTCGTTCCCGCTAAAGCAACAGCAAAAGTCATTGTCAATTCCCGCACCGGATCTATTGTAATGAATCAATCGGTCACGCTTGAAACAAGTGCTATTGCGCATGGCAATTTATCGATCATTATCAATACTGAACCTGTCATTAGTCAACCAGGCCCATTCGCACAGCGCGGTGAGACTGTTGTTACACAACGATCTCAAGTTGAAATACGTACTGACGAAGGAAATTTAATGCTGTTGCCAAATGGTGCTGATCTTGGTGAGGTTGTTAAAGCTTTAACGGCGATTGGCGCAACAACACAAGATTTATTGTCAATTTTACAAGCACTAAAAGCGGCAGGTTCGCTGCGCGCAGACTTGGAAATTATTTAACCCCGAGAGTACACCCATGATGATATCACCGGATATTTCAAGCAAGCTTGCGATTGATGCTAAAAGCATTGATGATTTGCACTTGATGGCTAAGCGTAACCCGGAGCAGGCTTTGCACAAGGCGGCACAGCAATTCGAGGCATTGTTTATGAACATGTTACTTAAAAGCATGCGGGAAGCAACTCCTAAGGATGGAATGTTTGATAGTCAGCAAACACAGTTTTTTACGCAAATGTATGACCAACAGCTTGCTCAGCACCTGTCAACCAAAGGGATTGGCATTGCTAACATATTAGTAAAACAATTAAGTAGAGTTGATGGGTCGATTGAACCACAGACTTCGATAAGCCAGGCCGATGCCATTTTGTCTTCTATCAATGCAGTCAATCAACCATTATTGATAAAAAATGGGCATCCAAATGATAGATCAGAACAATTGTGGCCTAGTACATATAATTCAAGGCAAACGCTGACCTCAGTAGAAAAAATGAATTCGTCGGATGAAGCTTTTGTTGCACCTGCCCAAGTCGAATTACAAATGAAGAAGTCATTTAATCGATCAATGGATTTTATCAATACGCTTCTGCCACATGCAAAGATTGCCTCACAATCGACGGGTATTCCTCCTCATTTTATGCTGGCCCAAGCGGCGCTGGAGAGTGGATGGGGTAAACATGAGATTCGTCGTGCTGATAATAGCCCAAGCTACAATCTGTTTGGTATTAAAGCCAGTGCAAGCTGGAAAGGTGACACTGTGGAGAAGGTAACTACTGAATATATCAATGGTACACCGCAAAAAATAGTCGATAAATTTCGTGCTTATAGCTCCTATGCGGAAGGATTTAATGATTATGCTAGATTGTTATTGGATAATCCACGTTATGCAAAAGTCTTAGAATCTTCTGATTTCTCGGCGTTTGCAACGGGTCTGCAGCGAGCCGGTTATGCAACCGATCCAAAATATGCCGAGAAGTTGATTCGAATAAATAATAGTGAAGCATTACAGAATCGTGAGTTCATCTGATGAAGAAAAATTTTCAATTCTTTTATTAACTTACCGATATAACTATTATAGATTTTTATAAATTAAAGGTCGGATATAAGCTATGGGAAATGGTATTCTTGACATTGGGATTTCTGGTTTATTAGCTGCGCAGAATCAGTTACTAACAACCAGCCATAATATTAGTAATATGGCTACCCCTGGGTATAATCGCCAGCAGGTTATGCTTAATACCAATATGCCACAATCATCGGGAGCCGGATTTGTTGGGCGCGGAGTTCACTCGACCACAGTTCAACGCGTATACAATCAATTTCTTGCTAACCAATCGTTACAGATTCAAACACAAAGCCAGTCGCTCGATAGTCAATATGCACAAATAAAACAATTAGACGATTTGTTGGGAGACACTGCTTCCGGACTTTCTCCGACACTTCAAAATTTTTTTAGTGCGCTACAAGATGTGGCATCAAATCCATCGGTAGTTCCATCACGACAGGCTATGATAAGTAATGGAGAAGCGCTTGCGGCGCGTTTCCAAGACATGGATCAGCGTATGTCACAAATGAGAGAAGGTATTAACGCTCAAGTCACCAGTATTGTGGTTGAGGTAAATTCATTAGCAAGCCAATTGGCCGATATAAATCAACAGATCACATTGGCGGAAGGTGCGGCTGGTGGGCAGCCCGCTAATGATATGCTGGATCAGCGCGATGAACTCATAAATCGACTAAGTAAATTAATCAATACGGATACTGTTCGGGAAAGTGGTGGTGCTATAAATGTTTTCGTTGGTAATGGCCAAGCATTAGTTGTAGGAAGTAAAGCACTAACGTTACAAGCGATTCAATCATCTGACAATCCAAGCGATTTAACCTTAGGTCTTGTTTCTAGAAATAGCACTATTCAAATTCCTGAGAGTCAGATCACAGGCGGAGCTTTAGGAGGACTTTTACATTTTCGAAGTGATACGCTGGATAGCGCACAAAATGCATTAGGAAGAGTGGCCATTACTTTAGCTCATAGTTTTAATGAGCAACATCAATTGGGTGTGGATCTAAATGGAGATATGGGGGGGAATTTCTTCACTGTGTCTTCACCCAAAGTAACATCAGCCTTAACCAATAATCCGACTTCTAGTATTACTGCAAGTATAAGTGATTATGGTGCCTTAACTGCGAGCGACTATCAGTTCTCGTACGATGGTACTAACTATACATTGACAAGACTGTCGGATAATACTTCGATAAGCACTTTAGTTGCTCCATCAGGAGGGGCGCCATTAATGCTTGATGGTATTTCCGTTACGGGAGCGACTATTCTTGCCAATGAAAGATTTAGGATACAACCTACTGTAAATGGTGCGAAAGATATTGCAGTAAATATTAATGACACATCCAAAATTGCTGCAGCGGGGCCTAATCGTGCCAGTGCAGCAATTGCGAATACGGGCACTGGAAAAATCAGTGCCGGAACTGTAAATCCATTGCCCCTAGATCCTAATCTACAGCAACCATTAACTATAACATTTCATTCACCATACGATGGTCAATATGATGTGACTGGTACTGGCACTGGGTTGCCGGCTACGAATCAAGCATATGCCGAAGGAGCGGATATTAGCTTCAATGGTTATACTTTCCAAATTAGTGGGAGCCCCGCTGCAGGAGATATCTTTACAATTGCACCTAACCTTAACGGATCTGCTGATAATCGTAATGCATTGTTACTGGGTGCTTTGCAAACCAAAAATACCGTAGGAAATGGGACGGCATCATACCAATCTGCATACGGACAGCTGGTTAGTCAAGTTGGTAATAAGACACGGGAGTTAGAAGTGACCAGTAAGTCGCAAGCTAATTTTCTTGCACAAATTGAAAATACTATACAGTCTACATCAGGTGTTAATCTAGATGAAGAAGCTGCTAATTTAATGCGCTTCCAGCAGGCTTATCAAGCTGCAAGTAAGATCATTGAAATGAGCAATACATTATTTGATTCAATTCTTCGCATTCGTTAGATGTATTTCTAACTTGGAGACAATATCATGCGCGTTAGTACAAATACAATTTATGAAACCGGAACAAATTTGATGCTTCAGAACCAGAGCACTTTAGTTAAGACTCAACAGCAGCTATCTACCGGTAAACGAATCCTAACACCTTCAGATGATCCAATTGCTGCAGCACAAGCATTGAATATCACTCAAGCAGCATCATTGAATAAGCAATTTTCAGTTAATCGTGCCAGTGCAAGCTCCTCATTGGGGTTAGAAGAGAATGTATTAAAGGAATTGACCTCGATTCTTCAAAGCGTGCACAGCTCAACAGTTTACGCTGGAAATTCATCACTAAACGATGCGGATAAAAAAATTCTTGCTACTGAATTGCGTGGTAAGTTTGACTCATTAGTTGGCCTAGCCAATACTACGGACGAGAATGGACAATTCTTGTTTTCAGGATTTCAGGCTAATACAAAACCTTTTGTGAAAACGGGGCTTAGTGTGCAGTATGCAGGGGATCAAGGACAGAGAATGAATCAGGTTGGTCCGGCGCGTCAACTTGCTGTCAGCGATTCGGGTACTGATGTTTTTGAACGTATAAAGAACGGAAATGGTGTTTTTTCAACGGCAGCTGACTCACTAAACAATGGTACTGGCATCATTGATAAAGGATCAGTAATTACACCAGCTAGTCTTACAGGTGCGAATTATGAGATTGATTTCACTGTTGCTGCTGGCGTGACAACTTATAACATTGTCAATACAACTACTGGATTGGCGGTTTCATCAGGAAATCCTTATACAAGTGACAGTGCAATTAGTTTTGATGGAATACAGTTAAGTATTAAAGGTGATCCAGAAAATGGAGATAAATTTACAGTTTCCCCAAGCAGCAATCAAAGTATTTTTAAAACCATGAGCGACTTAATTACGGCGCTCGAAACACCATCCAGCGGTCAACCCGGAGGCACGCGGTTGTCAAATAGTTTAGTTGCAGCGCTACAAAACATTAACAATAGCCTGGAACATGTGCTTACAAAACAAGCTGCCATTGGGGCCCGGATGAATGAAATCGATAGCTTAGAAAGTGTTGGTGATGATCAAAACATTCAATTTGAAAAATTACTTTCTAATTTACAAGACGCTGATTTGTCGGAAGTGATTTCTAATTTCCAAAGACAGCAGTTATACCTTCAGGCTGCACAGCAATCCTATGTTAAAATTTCCGGGTTGTCCTTATTCAATTATATTTGAAAACACTTAATTGCGCTTGGTTTAGCTTTTTTTCTGATAATTTATGCTTTGGTAGCCGATATCGTGACGAATCTGATAACCATCAAAGTGAATTTTCTTAATGAGTTTATAAGTATTTTCCTGCGCTATTTTCACGTTTTCTCCAAGTGCCGTTACGCATAAAACCCGCCCACCTGCAGTCATAATTTCCTTTTCATCTTTTCCACCCATGATCGTTCCGGCATGAAAAATATGAAAACTATCATTATCTTCTTGTTCATTGATGAATTCATGCAGGCCATGAACTACATCATTTTTTCTTGGATTTTCCGGATAACCATGTGCAGCCATTACAACGCCAAGTGCAGTACGCTTGTCCCATTCGACATCAACTTTATTAAGCGTTTCATTGATAGCATGCTCAATGAGTGTCAAGAGATCGCTTTTTAAGCGTAGCATAATAGGTTGCGTTTCCGGATCTCCCAGACGACAGTTAAATTCCAGTACGTTTGCATGGCCATCCGCTGTAATCATTAAACCGGCATAAAGAAATCCGGTGTAGTGGATGCCTTCTTGTTTTAATCCGCTAATGACGGGATCAATGATATTGCGCATGATTTGTCCATGTAGATTGGGCGAAATAAAAGGAGCAGGCGAGTATGCGCCCATTCCACCAGTATTAGGGCCCAATTCTCCATCGTAAAGGCGTTTATGATCCTGGCTAGTCGCTAATGGGAGAATATGGAGGCTATCAGTCATGACGATAAAGCTGACTTCGATGCCTTGAAGAAATTCTTCAATAATGATTTCGCAGCCTGCAGCGCCAAGATTTTTCTCAACCAGTATCGAATTAACAGCCGAGTGAGCTTCATCGTAGGTTTGCGCGACAATAACCCCTTTTCCTGCTGCGAGGCCATCCGCTTTAATTACTAAAGGGACATGCTGTTGGTCTATATACTGATGTGCCAGTTCAGGGTCAGTAAAACTCTCATAAGATGCGGTGGGGATTTGGTGTCGCTGCATGAATTTCTTGGCAAAAATCTTTGAAGTCTCAAGCTGGGCTGCCTGTTGCTTTGGTCCAAAGATTTTTAAGCCGCTGGCCTGGAATGCATCAACAATACCTGCAGCAAGTGGTATTTCTGGCCCGACAACCGTAATTGCAATCTGTTCTTTCCGTACAAATTCGATTAGATCAGGGATTGATGTAATTGGAATATTCTCTAAACCGTGCTCGAGTGCTGTGCCCGCATTACCAGGTGCAACAAACACTTTATGTACGCGCGGTGAAAGACTTAACTTCCACGCTAGCGCGTGTTCTCTACCCCCTCCACCAATAACTAATAGCTTCATGATATAGAGGTTGTTTAATGTCGAAAATGACGAATGCTCGTGAATATCATCGAGATTCCTTGCTCGTCTGCAGCAGCAATAACTTCGTCGTCGCGAATACTGCCGCCAGGTTGAATTATCGCTGTTGCTCCTGCTTGTACAACAACATCTAAACCATCGCGAAAAGGGAAGAATGCATCCGATGCGACAACAGAATCTGTTAGTGTATAACCTGCCTGCCGGGCTTTTATGGATGCGATCCGCGCACTGTCAATCCGGCTCATTTGACCGGCGCCAATGCCAATTGTTTGGCCATTACGACAAAATACAATAGCATTAGATTTAACAAACTTTGCCGCTCGCGAAGCAAACAATAAATCATCTAACTGCTGTGGGGTGGGTTTTACTTTGGTGACTATAGCTAGATCGGACGCTGTAATATTGGAAGTGTCCGGTGTTTGAACAAGAAGTCCGCCATTAACTCTTTTCAAGTCATAGATAGAGTTTTTCATTTGCAGCGGCACAACCAACACCCGGATATTATTTTTTTGCGACAAGAGCTGTTGCGCCTCGGACGAAATTTCCGGTGCAATAATCACTTCAACAAATTGTTTAAGGATAGCTTCTGCAGTGTCCTTGTCGATAACTTGGTTAAAAGCGATGATGCCACCAAAAGCAGATACCGGATCGGTTGCGAATGCTAGGTGGTAGGCATTTAATATTGATTCTGAAATGGCTATCCCGCAAGGATTAGCGTGTTTTACGATTACACAGGCCGGTTTATCAAACGCTTTAACACACTCCCAAGCTGCGTCAGTGTCAGCAATGTTATTATAGGATAATTCCTTGCCCTGCAGCTGTTGATAATTTGCTAAGCTGCCAGAGGTTATGGTTGAATCTCGATAGAATGCCGCTTTTTGATGCGGGTTTTCTCCATAGCGTAAATTCTGTACGATATTGAAATTCAGATTCAGTGATTCTGGGAAATCTTTGTGAAGAAAATTTTCATCCAATGCAGTCAAATAATTACTGATAGCACTGTCATAAGAAGCCGTGTGTGCAAAAGCTTTTTGAGCCAACTTAAAACGAGTAGTCAAACTGATCGATTTATTATTAACTTCTAGTTCGGTGCAGAATGAAGAATAATCTAGTGGATCGGTGATTACAGTGACCTTCTGATAATTTTTGGCAGCTGCCCGAATCATTGTTGGGCCTCCAATGTCAATATTTTCAATTGCATCAATGAGCGTAGAGTTTTGTTTTGCGATCGTTTGCCTGAATGGATATAAATTAACAATTACCAGTTCTATATTTAGTATAGATGCTTGATCAAGTGCTTGCTGATGATCTGATAAATCGTTACGTGCGAGAATACCAGCGTGAATTTTAGGATGAAGCGTTTTAATTCGACCATCCAACATTTCTGGAAAACCTGTGTAATCACTTGCTTCATGAACGGATATTCCAGCTTCGTTTAATAATTTAGCAGTACCACCCGTCGAGATGATTTTGATACCGCAATAGGTCAATTTTTGAGCCAGCTCAATAATTCCGGTTTTGTCAGAAACACTGATGAGTGCTTGTTTAATAGTCATTTAATTCGATATTGTTTCATTTTTTGACGTAGTGTATTGCGGTTTATCCCAAGTAATTCAGCCGCTTGCGTTTGGTTGCCATGGGTATGCTGAATGGCAACTTCTATTAAAGGTTTTTCTACACTTTGAATCACCATGCTATAGATATTTCCCGGTTTTTCTCCATCTAGATCATTGAGATATCCACCTATGGCATTACGTATACATGATGCAATTTCATTCTCCTTTACTGCGCTCATAAACTAATTACTCCCCTCTTTGATATAACTCAATCTTTGGCCTTGTCTAGCTAATTGGGTAAAAAACTTATTGGTTTCAAAAAGTTGTTGATCACTGGTTTGTAATTGGTTCATTGCCTGACGAAAGCCAGCTGATCCTATGAGTCCCTTGGTATACCAAGATATATGTTTACGTGCGATGCGAACACCCGAGTATTCACCATAGAAATGATATAAATCATGAAGATGATTGATTAAAACTTGATGTATATCAGATACTTCAGGTGCTTGGAGGTGTTGCCCTGTTGTAAGAAAATGATCTATTTCACGGAAAATCCAGGGTCTTCCTTGCGCAGCACGACCTATCATAATCGCATCCGCTTTAGTATAAGCGAGTATTTGTTTCGCTTTTTCTGGGGTAGTGATATCACCATTTGCAATGACAGGAATTTTAACTACTGCCTTTACAGCGGCTATGGTGTCGTATTCAGCAGTGCCAGTGTATGCACATGCCCGCGTACGCCCATGAATTGCGAGTGCTTGAATACCCGAGCTTTCCGCAATATGTGCAATAGATAAGGCATTTTTATGTTGTTTATCCCATCCAGTGCGAATTTTAAGTGTTACCGGAATATCGACGGATCTTACTACTGCGATTAAGATTTTTTCTACTAATTTTTCATCTTGTAATAGCGCCGAACCGGCCATGACATTACATATTTTTTTTGCCGGACACCCCATATTGATATCGATAATCTGAGCACCATTTTCTGCATTGTACTGCGCTGCCGCCGCAAGCATCTGAGGATCAGCGCCAGCAATCTGAACAGAGATTGGAGAAACTTCCCCTTCATGGTTCGCTCGCCGTTGCGTTTTTATAGAACCCCATAGCAGTGAGTTGCACGACACCATTTCGGAGACAGCCATGCCAGCACCCATTGATTTGCATAGTTGCCTAAATGGTCGATCGGTAACACCAGCCATTGGAGCAACAATCAATTTATTTTTTAGAATGTGAGAGCCAATTTGCATGAAAACATCTTTGGGAGAGATTATAAATAGTAAGCAGTTAAATCTGATGTTGAGTATTGCTGTTATTTGAACAGTAGTTAGCTTAAAGCTTAGTTAGGGAAATGAAATTGTATATCCTATTACGAGCTTTATTATAACCTTTGTCAAATTGACCGTGGAATAAAGATCGGGAATTATTCTTTTGCGCCAAATATCATGCGACGGGCAATAAAACGTTTAAGTGGCGGTACACAATCTAAAGTACTTAAACCGAATCCACAAGCTTGATTGAGTATTTTACTATCATTAGAAAATAACTTGACCAGAGTGTCAGTAAAGGTTCTAACAGCGTTACTGTCCTTTCGTCTTCTTTGAAGGTATTTGGATAACATGGTAGGTGTGCCGAGTTCTTGGGATGCATTATTCGCGTGAATGATTTCACATGCCAATTCATAGGCATCTCTCAGACCCAGATTAAACCCCTGTCCTGCAACCGGATGTAAAGTTTGTGCTGCATTGCCGACGAGCGCTATTCTTTGAGATACGGTGGATGTGGCATACTTAAGCGCTAATGGAAATGCTGATCTTTTTCCCGCGCCAATAAATTTCCCAAGCCTGTCGCCAAAATGTTGGTGTAACTGGAACAGAAAAGACTTGTCATTCAGTTCAGTGATTTCTTTTACAATATCTGGAGCTACGGTCCATACCAGAGAAAAATCCTGATCATTTGGAAGTAGTGCAACAGGTCCATCAGGAGTAAAGCGTTCATAAGCGATACCTGTTTGTTTTTTTTCGGCTCTAATATTTGCTACTACAGCCCACTGTTGATAATCATATGATCGATAATTGATGTCGGGTATTTGCTTGATCAGTTGACCGCCATCAGCTAAGACAAGAAGCTTAGCGGTTACTTGCTTTGGTTCTTCGTGATGGTCAAAAAATACATTACCTGAGCTTTCAGTAGTATCGATTCGGGTTACTAAAGCACCAGTAATATAATTGGATTGAGAGGTAGTCAATTGCGCATGCATGGCACTAAAAAGATCATGATAATTCACTACATAACCTAATGCAGGAACACCGGCATCCTGAGATTCCAAAATAGTGCGTCCAAAGCTGCCGCGATTAGAAATATGAATTGTTTGAATCGGGGTATTTTTTATTAATCTGTTCCATACTTCTAGGCGCTGCAATATCAAATAACTGCCATGTGATAATGCCAATGGGCGCGGATCTTCGTCTTTTTCTGGTAACCCGCGAGCTTCAAGAAGTAAACTCGATACCCCGCTATCGCGTAGGCTAAGAGCTAATGCCATGCCTACCGGGCCACCACCCACAATAACAATGTCATAATGATCAATGATCATAAAATTAATTTTTTGAATGGTTATTGGAGTAAGAACTTTTGCTTATTAACTATAATCACATAAACTGCCAAGATGCCAAGATTAAAACATTCCAATTGATATCTCTCAAATTAGCGGTTTGAATGAGATTCTTTTGTATTAAGGTACGGCCTAATACAGCTCTTGCAAGAATAGCATACTGCACATGGTCTTGAAATGTAATCGACATGAGAATTCATGGCGAGACAGCAGTAAAAGAATTATTTAAATTGTATAATTCTGTCATTTGATTAATAAATGCGAAACCGATAAGTTGATTAGGATTCAAGTGGAATTGTTAGAATTGTCTGTGTGAATGTTATTGAATTATCAGAGGGAATTTTTCATGCCAAGATTTTTTATCAAAAAATTTGTACCAGGAATAGTGTTTTTATTTGCCTCTCAAGCTTTTAATGTTTGGTCAGTGGATATTGATGATGAATTGATTACTGCTGCAGAGAAAGGCAATTTCTCTTTGGTTAAGAATATTCTTGATAATCAAAAGATTGATTCGCAAGAATTAAGTGCGGCTTTTCTAGTTGCAGTTAATAAAGGAAATTCTGCTATCGTTGAACGATTCCTGCAAGCCGGTGTGGATGTGAATTTAAGAGCAGAGGATGGTTTGTCGGCTTTGATGAGAGCTTCTCGGGATGGTCGTGAGCAGGTTGTTGAAATTTTACTGAGAGCCGGTGCTGATGTAAATGCTGCTTCTGAAGGAGATGGCACAGCTTTAATCTTAGCTGCTGAAAAAGATAGAAGGAAGGTAATTACTCTATTGTTAGATGCCCAGGCTGATATAAATACTAAACGAGACGATGGTATGACAGCTCTCATGCTGGCTGCACGAGAGGGACATCAACAGACCATTGAAATTTTGGTTAATGCAAAAGCAGAAGTAAATTATCAGTTGGAAAATGGAGCTACCGCGCTAATGCTTGCGGCTCAACATGGTAATTTGAGAGCGGTCTATTCATTGATCGCAGCAAATGCCAATCTGGATCTTAAAGCTAGCAATGGAATGACTGCGTTGATGCTTGCTAGTCACTATCGTTATCGGGAGATTGTTGAATTGTTAAGAAAGTCTGGTGCTAATTAGTAAATATCAATTACAAAAATAAAGGAAATTATAAATGAAAGTTTTTGCTGTTTTATTATTTGCCGTAGCAGTTTTATTACTTCAAGGTTGCGGTGAAGATGCAAAAAATGATAAATCAGAAAGTAGCTCAATACCAAAACCCATGAGCGAAATCACCAGGATGGGAGAGATCCCGTCTTTTATGAGTGAAGGCTTGACGGAAGAAGAAAAGGCCGAGTTGAAGGAGCAAATTATGCCGTCAGGTATGGGAGATGAAAATTTCGCCGAGGAAAAATTTAAGGTACTTATGGAAGACGCGAGAGCTGGAGATCCGATTGCTCAGAATGGTTTGGGTGTGATGTATTATACCGGTGATGCTGTTTCCAAGACAGCTTCGGGGCAGGTGTTAAACAACGATCCAGAACTTGCGGCCGGATGGTTTTACCGTGCGGCGGAGCAGGGATATGCCGATGCGCAATTCAATTTAGGGCTTATGTACGCCAATGGTGAGGGGGTGCCTCAAGACATGGAACAAGCTGTCGAGTTATTTAAAAAGGCTGCAGAACAAGGACATGTAGATGCCCAAAATAATTTAGGTGCCATGTACTTTACCGGTGAAGGCGTGGCAAGGAATGAGAAGAAAGCTATCGAATGGTTTGAGAAAGCAGCTGCGCAAGGAAATGAAGAAGCGCGCAGCAATCTGGATGCTATACAGCAATCACAATCTAAGTGATTGTATGGTTTATAGACAGTCCCCCGTTGAGGGGGTGACTGTCATATCAGGTTTGACTTGTTACATTCTAACCATATCTCTTAAGCTATCGTTACCGCCTGTGATAAATATACGTCTTGGATTGCGTGGAGCAACTTGACGCCTTCAGCGATAGGTTTCTGGAATGCCTTGCGTCCGGATATGAGCCCCATGCCCCCGGCACGTTTGTTAATTACGGCAGTTCTAACGGCTTGGTGCAAATCATCACTGCCCGACTCACCACCCGAATTGATCATGCCGATCCGTCCCATGTAACAATTTGCGACTTGATAGCGCACGAGATCAATTGGATGATCTGTTGTGAGTTCGCTATATACTTTAGGGTGAGTTTTGCCGAATTTTATTGCGCTATAGCCACCGTTATTGGTAGCCATTTTTTGTTTAACGATGTCTGCACCGATGGTGACTGCCAGATGATTAGCTTGACCTGTTAAATCGGCGCTCACATGGTAATCTTTGTCTGCAACTTTAAACGCGCTATTACGTGCGTATGCCCATAGTATAGTGGCCATACCCAGATCATGTGCATGTTCAAATGCTGCAGAAACTTCTTGAATTTGGCGACGCGATTCATCCGAGCCGTAAAAAACAGTGGCACCTACAGCACAAGCCCCCATGTTGAAGGCCTGGTTAACACTCGCAAACATTGTTTGATCAAATTTATTAGGATAAGTCAGTAATTCATTATGGTTGATTTTGAGAATCATAGGGATTTTGTGTGCATACTGGCGTGACACAATTGCCAATACCCCTAAGGTGGAAGCAACGCCATTGCATCCACCTTGAATAGCAAGTTCAACGATATTTTTTGGATCAAAAAACATTGGATTAGGCGCAAAGGAAGCGCCCGCCGAATGTTCGACCCCTTGATCCACAGGCAATAACGATAAATAGCCAGTGCCGGATAAACGTCCGTGATGATAAAGTGCCTGAAGATTGCGCAAAACATTCGGCTTGCGATTGCTCAATAACATCACACGATCGACAAAATCGGAACCTGGCAGTTGCAAATTATCTTTTGGTATCGTATTGCAAACATGGTTGAGAAGTAATTCGCTTTCATTGCCCAGAATTGCAGTAATATTTGTCATTTCTACTCCTTTTGGGGGATATGGTGTTAAGTTTTTAATTCAATCTGATACTTTATAGTGTAGACATCATTTTTGAGAAATAAGTATTTTCTTTGTTCCGTGTTGCTCAATCATAAGATTTACATAATGATTATGTGATTCTTCGAGTTGTTGTTGAGTAACTCTGGGATACCAATAATGAACCTATAATTTCTACTCGAAGATCCGCAATTCATTGGGTAGTTTGAATTTGCTGCATCTAATATTATCGTCTTTTCCTCTATGCTTTTGTTGTTAAGTTTTGGATACTATCTGTAACTATAAAATTATTTTTTGAATATTGGATGGATTTTGTGCATTACATTCAGAGGAAATGCCACCGGTATGCGTATGGAAACAAATTATTATTGATTGTAACATGCTAATTACATGATATAAAACATAGTAAATGTTCAATGAAGTTCCAGATAAAGTAAATAAATAGTATTATCGTAGATGAACTAAATTTGAAGAATACTTGCGTGAGATTAAATATCCTAGCATTTGTTTTGGGCGTTGGTTGGTTGCAGTACCGAACTGTACTGCCAGAAGTAGAGTGCCTTTGGTTGTTGTTCTCAATGGCAGTTGCAGTTGGACTGTTTGGGTTTTTGCGAGCAGCCACTCATATTGTAATAAGCAGAATCTTGTTTGTAATTTTTTTTCTCGTGTTTGGGTTTTGTTGGGCGGCAATTTTAGCGCACTGGCGTTTGAGCGATTCTCTGCCTCGCGTCTGGGAGCGTAAAGCCATACAAATAGTTGGTGTGATAGCTAATTTGCCGCAAGAAAATAATCGAAGTGTGCGTTTTCAGCTTGACGTTGAGCATGTGAATACTGAAGGTGCGATCGTGCCCAAGCGGATTGCATTGTCTTGGTATAAAGTGCGACAGTCGGGAGCTAATCAGGCAGCATTACCTACGGTTAATGCAGGTGAGCGTTGGCAACTTACAGTGCATTTAAAACGGCCACATGGCAGTCAAAATCCGCATAGTTACGATTTTGAAAGATGGGCATTGGAGCGCAATATCCGTGCAACTGGATATGTGGGTGTATCGCCTGAAAATCAACGCCTGCAACCGATGGTTCAACGTCCTGTATATTGGATAGCGCATATTCGCGAAGGAATTCAACACCGTTTTGCTACAAGCTTAGCAAATCAGAATTATGTAGGAATATTGCAAACGTTGGCAACAGGTGATCAGAATACAATTCCCCGTGATCAATGGCAAGTTTTTGCACGTACTGGAACTAATCATCTCATGGCGATTTCCGGTTTGCATATCACGATGATTTCGAGCGTAGTATTTGCAATAGTATATTGGTTGTGGCGTTGTAGTGCTTATCTGGCATTACGCGTGCCGGCACGGCGTGCTGCTGTGATGGCTGGATTAATTGTAGCTTTTAGCTATGCTGTGCTTTCAGGTTTTGCAATTCCGGCACAGCGGGCATTTTATATGCTGGCGGTGGTGGCGATTGTGCTATGGATGGGGCGTCAGATACCGGCGACTACGGTGTTGGCATGGGCGTTGTTTGGAGTGATATTAATAGATCCATGGGCCATTCTAGCTCCTGGGTTCTGGCTATCTTTTGGCGCAGTTGCTGTCATAATGCTATTAACTGTTGGCCGGATCGGAAAAATACATTGGCTCAGCGGTTGGTTGCGGATTCAGTGGGCTATTACGCTGGCTTTAATCCCTTTATTGTTGGCGCTATTTCAACAGATATCCTTAGTATCACCGATCGCTAATGCCATCGCCATTCCCCTGATAAGTCTTATAGTAGTTCCGTTAACATTGCTAGCAACGATACCTGCATTCGATTTTATGTTACCGTTCATCCATTATGTGTTAAGTGTCATCATGGCAATGCTGCAGTCGCTAAGCAATTTGCCCCATGCTGTATGGCAGCAGCACTTTCCGCCAATATGGACGATAAGTGTAGCTATTATTGGAATTCTGTGGATGCTGTTGCCGGGAAGCTTGGGGGTGGGCTTTTTTTCTGGTTTTCCCGCACGTTGGCTGGGCATGGTTGCAGTTTTGCCCATGTTCTTAGTTAAGTTGGATCAACCAAAAACTGGAGATTTGTGGCTGACTGTGCTTGATGTTGGTCAAGGACTTGCGGTCGTGGCACGTACCGAGCATCATGCATTATTATTTGACACGGGTCCTGAATTCGGTGAAACCGACAGTGGTAGTCGCATTATTGTGCCCTTTCTACGCGGAGATGGAATTAGCAGACTTGATGCTATGGTGGTGTCGCATGCTGATTCGGATCATAGTGGCGGTGCACTATCAGTGTTGAATCAGATGTCGGTTATGCAGCTGTGGTCATCGCTAGATGATCGGCATCCCATAGTGCAGGCGGGAATCTTAAAGGACCAGTGTCGCGCGGGACAGATCTGGCAATGGGACGGTGTGCATTTTGAATTTCTGCATCCATTAGAACAGGATTATTTGAACTCAAAACGTAGTACCAATGCAAAAAGTTGTGTATTAAAAATTACATCAGCTCATGGTAGCGTATTATTGCCGGCTGATATTGAAAGGAAAGACGAGTTAGCATTGCTAGCTCGATCCAGTGATAAACTTCCTGCAACAGTATTGATTGCACCGCATCATGGCAGTCATACTTCATCAACCGATGCTTTTGTTCAAGAAGTAAATCCTGCTCTGACAATTTTTACGGTTGGTTATCTTAATCGTTATAGTCATCCGCGCGAAACTGTAACCTTGCGTTATCATAATTCGAGTAGTCAGTTGATGCGTAGCGATAGCGATGGTGCTATTCTGATACGTTTTGAAAATAATGATTGGTCTGTCAATAGCTGGAGAAAATTAAATCGGCGCTATTGGCACGGTAGTTCTGAACTGAATTAAACTTGCAATAGCTCCTTCGAAGCATGGAGCAACTTCCTGCATATTACACTGAGTTATCCAGCTAAGATAAGCTGGTATTGATTAAAGTTATTGGTGTGGCACATCCAGTTGCTACTGGAAACTCGATAGTGTCGAAAACCACAGTAAATGTAGTTCCTACTCCTGGCTCACTGGTGACCTTAATTCTTAATTGATTATTTTCTGCCGCGATCTTAACGATGGATAAACCAATTCCGCTAGTTGCTTTGTTATGGAGTGCTGCTCTAGGAGAATAAAAATATTCGTTGAATATGTTGGGCAAATCTTTCTCTTCGATACCAATGCCATGGTCGGTGATGGTAATGTTAGCGCGCAAATTATTGCGATCTACTTTAGATGAGATTTCAATGCTAGTATTTTGGTGCGAATAGGTAATCGCATTGGTGATGATATTTTCTATAAGTATTTCTAATTGATCGGGGATTACCTTGCAAATAAAATTCTCAATGGATAAATTGAGTGCAACACTTTTAGAACTGGCGACTGGGGTCAGTTTTTCAATACATTTTTGTAAGGCGGATTGAATGTCAACATGCTCGAAAACTGCAGTGTCAAGACAAGTATCTTTCAAACGCTCCAGTCGAAGTAGATCAAGTATTAGGCTAGACATATTTGTTGCCCGGTGATCAATTTGCTCTAGTGCAGTACTTATCTCAAGTGTTGTTTCACCCAAATAACCTTCTTTGATTAAATTTATTTTGCTGCGAATAGCATCAAGCGGGGATTTAAGTTGATGCGTGATCAATAACGCATATTGATCTTTCTCAACTTGTGCTTGGTTGATTTGCCTGTATGCATCGAGAAGGTGGCGCTCATGTGCGCGAACGATTAGAGAAAGTCTTGAAACAACATACCAAACGACAAAAAAAAGTATATCAAGGAAAAACATCCATATCAAAGCGCCATCTATGCGAGCACTTTCAGACAAAAATTGACTGTTTATCAGTGTAGAAAGCGGTGCTTGAGTAATTAGAAAGTTATCAATTATGATGACGATCGAATCCATGAAGCAGACCAAGATTGTTACATACAGGCTTTCACGGGTAGAAAAAAAGATACAGGCAAGAGCAATATGTAGTACGTAGAAAAAAGAAATTGGTGTGGAAGTGCTGCCAATATAATGCACGACGACTGACAAGCAGATCAGGTCAACAATAATCTGAACCCATAAATTTATCGAAGGCGAGTTATATTTGCCTGGTTTGCAATGATCTAGCGCGAAGATGTAAGCAATATTGGCTACAATCAGTACGATAATAATGGCGATCGGCCATTTTTGCTGTTCGCTGATGCCTAATTGCATCAGCGCATCTGATGCTGATAGCATCAGGATTTCAAAGAAAACCAGTATAGCAACCAGTATCCAGCGGAAAGTTATGAACCAACGGATATTGCTGATTAAAACATCGTCGCTAAGTTTTAACTTATCTCCCTTTATTTCAAGCAATACGCTTTGAGTATTCGGCTTATCCCAAGAGAATTCAGTGCTTGCCATAATATTATTATTGAGTATTGCACAAAATTATGCAGCCTCTCCTGCTTTCTTCAAGCGTTCATTAATCGTTGCCATGAGACTAATCGGCTCAACTGGTTTCTCCATAATGCAAACCCATTCATGTGAACCATCTTCAAAATATGGCCGAATCATGTCACCTAACGATGTCAGAAAAATAGTCTGAATTTGCGGATATTGCTTGTGAATTTTTGCATAAGTTGTCAACCCGGCATCCATGGATTCAACCATAACATCCAGAATAGCCAAATCTGGCTTTTTTGTTTCATCTTGTAATGAATCGATAAACTCCTGCATTGACAAATAGCTATCTACTTCATATCCATGTTTAAATAATATGCGCTGAACTGATTCACGAATATCTGGATCGTCGTCAACGTGGGCAATTCTTGGTGGCATAATAATTGATTCTCCTTGCTTAAATTCTTTCTTGGAAACCACGGCTTAGAAGCAGTTAGAATAAACCGTTCGTTTATCGAGGTTATTGTTGAGTGGATGATATCGTAGCACATGTGAATAATGTGTGAAATGTGAATATCGGCGATATATCAGAAAAATATAGTCTTCTGAAATAATTAGCTTACGAAAGCTCTGAATATATTCTCTTTAGCCGGGCAATTGCACTTATTATACGAATGAATGAATCCAGTAGTGACTATTGAATGTAAGTGACTCGTGCTATGGTATTAACAGCATGGAAATGTTGTATATTGAGTCTTAGTGAATCGTTGGTTCTGCTTCTCGAAATATCGCATCAATAGCCAGTGCATCTAAGCGATATTCGCGATTGCAGATATCGTCGCTGACAATGACCTCACCAAATTCTTTCAAAATCGAATTAACTTCTTTGCGCCCTAGTGAACGAAGCATGGCATAAATCTTTGCGGGATCCTCTTGGCAACCGTATTGAACGGATTGAGCATTAAAAATGCGGATAGTTTCTTCATAAAATAAACGTGTCAAGATTTCTTCTGCGGTTAGATCAAATGGCTCATGATTGTGGATTGTATTTGCTAGAGCTTCGGTGCGTATCCAGCCATCGGCATCCTGCAAGTCAGTGTTTGGCAGTTTTTGCAGTAACAAGCCAAAAATGGCATTGTTAGTGGTAACTAAAAATAAACGTGATGGCAACTGATCAGATTGCCTGAAGTAATGTTCAAAAATTTCAGCAACATTTTTACCATCAAGCGGAACAATGCTTTGATAAGATTCGCGCATTGATGGCTTATCGAGTGTAATGAGTAGATGACCATGGCCAAGCAAATCTGGAACTGATTGCACTTCGACGGTTTGCTCACATTTTGCCATGCCACGCAAGTGCAGACTCTCAGTGCAATCCAATAACAGCATAGAGATAGGGCCGCTACTCGTTAATTGAATGGTCAAACGCCCTGTTTGTTTGAGGTTCTCACCCAACAACAAGGTAACCGCACTCATTTCACCTAACAGCTGTGTGACAGGTTGAGGATAGTTGCGTCCGGATAACATTTCCTGCCAGACGGAATCGAGATGCACGACTGCGCCACGTATATCCAAATTTTCCAGCAAGAAGCGTTGTACATAATTGCTCATTATTAAACCTTTAATTGTAAGAATTGATCAATGTTATGAGTGGGCATTTTGCAATGCTACCCAAGCCTGACCGAGCGCAATAGCGCTATCGTCAGGTTGTAATTGTTGTGAAAAAAATAAATTAAAGTCAGGTGTGGTCAATTGTTTGATTAAGCCATGTCGCAGAACCGTATTGTGAAAACAACCGCCACCGAATGCCAGATTGAAAACTTGAAGCTTTTCTGCAATTATTTTAACCCAAGTTACTAGTCCTTCAATTAATGTGGCGTGAAATAGGGCAGCAGCGTATGGAAGGTTTTGTTTTAAATCATGGTCGTCGATTAAAGTCATTAATAATGGAGAGAAATCCAAATTATTTTTTTCTGTGATTTGATAACCATTAGTCATGGCAAGTACCGATCCATGTTGTGCAGCCAATCGCTCTAATTGAAGCGCTGCCTGTGCTTCATAAGATTGAGTGAGACAGACACCGAGAAGGCCTGCTGCAGCATCGAATAATCTTCCCATGCTAGAAGTCTGTGGGCAATTCAAGCTTTTGGTCAGCATGTCGGTGACAGTTGCAGCAGCAGGTTGATCAGCAAAACGTTGTGTAATATCTTCGCTACGATTTAAACGAGCTAGTGCAGCTGCAGCCATACGCCAAGGCTCTTGTGCAGCTAGATCCCCGCCTGGCAGAGCTAATGTTGTTAAATGGCCCAGCCGCTCGGATCGGGCACCGTCCACCATTAATAACTCGCCACCCCAAGGGGCGTTATCAATTCCTAATCCTACACCATCCAGCGCCAGAGCTATTACCGATTGAGTAAGTTGATGCTCAGCGCAGATAGCGCCAATGTGAGCGTGATGATGTTGTACGGCGAGTAGTGGTAGTTGCTGTTGCTCAGCAAAAGTTTGAGCAAAATGAGTGCTGTAAAAATCCGGGTGTAAATCGTGCGCAACTAGTTCAGGTTGAATCGAATAATTTTTACACATGCGGTACACGGTTTGATCTAGTAGTTGTCGGGTATTCGCTGTTGCTAAATCTCCGATAAGAGGTGAGATATATGCGTTGTTTTCTTGCGTCAGACAAACGGTATTCTTTAACCAGGCGCCACAAGCCAAAATAGCGGGTCCACTGATTGCTAGCGGAATAATAATGTCTGTTTGGTTAAACAAGTGTCGAATTGGTTTATGTTTGGTATTGGGCTGTGGATGAAATAGCAAGACGGTTAGCTTCAATCCAATCAGCCCAGACTTGTATGCCACTACCATTCATAGCTGAGATTTGAATTACTGGCAAACCGGGATGAATGCGATGCGCATATTCAATTGCCAAATCGACATCAAAGGATAAGTATGGTAATAAATCGCATTTATTTAACAGCAATAGATCAGCCACATGAAACATATCAGGATACTTAAGTGGTTTGTCTTCACCTTCGGTAACCGACAATATAACTACTTTATATGCCTCACCCAGATCAAAGTTGGATGGACAGACTAGATTACCTACGTTTTCAATAAACAAAACACTATTTTGTTGTGGCGATATTTGCTGTAGTGCTTGCTGCACCATAAATGCATCTAGGTGACAACCTTTACCCGTATTAATTTGTGTTGCTGAAATACCCGTTTCACGAATACGCGCGGCATCATGATTGGTTTGTTGGTCGCCTTCGATTACAGTGATTGGTAATTTATTACGAAGTATTTCAATAGTATTGACTAAGAGGGTGGTTTTACCTGAACCGGGACTGGAGAGCAAGTTGAGTGCGAGGATGTTTTGCTCAGATAGAAAACGGCGATTCTCATTGGCGTATTGGTTGTTTCTTTCCAGAATGTCGCGTTCTATTTTGATCATTCTGGCCTGACTCATGCCGGGTGCGTGCGCAGTGACGAGACCTGTTCCGAAAGCAAGTGTTTCTGAGGAGCGGTTGTTTTTAATCGGCAATGATGGAGTATGATCGCGAATATTAGAATGTTTCAGTGGACGGAACTGAATTGGTTTCTCAAGATGAGTTGATTGAATCGTTTTTCCATTAATGCGTGTTTGTCCGATGCTGCATCCACAAGTCGTACACATATGATCCTCTTTATTCAGCTTCTAATTCTTTGATTTTCATTTCGCGACCTTGAGTGACTTTCAATGTATTATAACTACCACAATGTGAACAGGCCTCATAATAGATTGTAATCAAGCTGCTGTGATTGCATTGTGTGCATACTGCCTGCCCAGCAATTTCTATGATTTCTAACTTGGCTTGCCGGGCGATGCTGTCTTGTGTTACCACATCAAAATAAAACCGTAATGATCCTTGCTCAACGCAAGCTAGTTTACCAATCTCCAGCCATACAGTTTTAACCTTTGTAAGTTGATGTTCGGTCGCAGTTTCCTCGATAATTTGTAATAAATTTTCAGCGAGCGAAAGTTCATGCATGCCATATTTTACTGGATTATTAAAAAGTCATTGTAATAAGTGATCATGGTATCGCTAAAACGCGCTCATGGGATGTTAGCAAGTATTTGGTTGCCAGCGCCAGTTCATCTTGAAGTGCGAACATTTGTCCGGACGCAAGGTTAAGCAGCATTTTGCCGCAATTCATAGCCTATGAGAAATGAATTGTTGCTAGTTGAAAATTGCTCCTGGTTATTAACTACTTCGATATATCTAAACGCGGCCTAACTTCATTGCTTGATTCATTTCTAACAGTCCTTTATAGTTCTAAAAAGATATCAAATGTCAGATTAAATTCAAAATCTTACAAATTGCATAAAGAGCCTGGCATGATATAAAAAATATCCTTAATAAGTTTAGTTAGGTCCAATAAATAATAGGTTGCGCGACTTTGAAATTAAATTGATTCCAACAATCGTGATTTATAATTCTCAATTAGTTCATAACACATTATTTTAGTTTAGATTTTAAAGATATGGCTGAAACAGAATCTCAATTGAAGTGGACTAAATTGGCTTGCTTGTATGAAAGCTCACACGACATGTTGAGAATCCATTTTATTGACGAATTGTGCCAAAAGTTGATAGAGAATATAAAAATGATAGGGTATCTGCCCAATCAAATTTTTCCCTTTATCGACATCGATGATAAAAGCTACAGAGAGAGCAGCGTTTTACACACGCTGGATCATAAATTTTCTATTTCGATAATGACGAATGGCAGAATTCGTGGCCAGATAGGAATATCTTCTAAAGATATTGGTGTTATATCTTTGTTTGAAAATGAACATGCAATCTTTCTGCAGAGCATAGCCGATGATCTAGGTTTATGGCTGGAACGAAATTGGCTTTTGGATAAAAAAACAGTATCTCTGGATGCAGCTAGTGCTATTGAGAGCGCATTTGATGAGCATGCGATCATGGCAATCACAGACAATTTAGGAAAAATTAGTTATGTCAATGAAAGATTTTGCATTGTTTCTAAGTATTCTTTTGATGAACTAATTGGGCAAGATCATCGAATTGTTAATTCCGGTTATCACTCCAAAGATTTTTTTCTTAATTTATGGAACACAATTACAAAAGGAAAAGCGTGGAAAGGGGAACTCAAGAACCGTGCTAAAGATGGAACATTTTATTGGGTTACTATGACAATTGTACCTTTTCTTGATGCTGCCGGATTGCCGTACCAATACATTGCGATACTTAACGAAGTAACAGAATACAAGCTGCTAGAGCAAAGAATGGAAAAACAAGTTGCAGAATTGGCACGGTCAAACGATGAGCTGGAACAGTTTGCGTATGTTGTTACTCATGATCTGCAAGAACCGCTCAGGGCTATTAACAGTTTTGTTCAATTGCTCAATAAATACTGCCATACGCAATTGGATCAACGTGCGATTAATTTGATTTCACATGCGGTGGCCGGCACTCATCGTTTGCAACAACTTATTGATGATTTGTTAACCTACGCACAGGTAGGTGCTAGTCAAGAACTTGTGAAAATAGACTGTGAGCAACTGCTAAAAGATGTGGAAGCGGATTTATTAGTTACCATTAGCGAATGTAATGCGATCATTACGCATGATCAGCTTCCAGTTGTTAAAGGAATCCGGTTTCAGTTTATTCAGTTAATTACTAATCTAATCAATAATGCGCTTAAATTCCGAGGAGTTCAGGCACCCATAATCCATATTGGCGTAAAAGAAAAATCAGATGAGTGGATTTTTTTAGTATCGGATAATGGAATTGGCATAGAGAAACAATATCAAGAACGAATTTTCCGAGTATTCCAGCGATTACATAGCCGCAAAGACTATGCAGGCACAGGGATTGGTTTGGCAATATGTAAGAAAGTAGTGGAACACCATGGAGGAAGGATATGGGTCAATTCAGAACTTAACGTAGGCTCATCATTTTATTTCACGATCCCCAAAATAAAATAAATACAATGCACCTTAAAAATAATACTGAACCCAATATCATTTTGATGATTGATGACAATCCCACTGATGTTTTGTTGATTAAAGAAGCTTTTGCTTTATGTAGTGAGAATTGTAATGTGTATGTAGCTGAAGATGGTGCGTATGCATTAGAATTTCTAAGCCAACAAGGACAATATTGTCATGTGCCTCGTCCAGATATCATCTTGCTGGATTTAAATATGCCGAGAAAAAGTGGATTGGAAGTATTAAAAGAGCTGAAGGATGATCTTGATTTGAAAAGCATACCTGTCATTATTTATACTTCATCTAAAACTAAAGCAGATGTGCGATCTGCATACCGGAACCATGCAAATGGTTATATTAAAAAATCGATTGATTTTGATGATTGTATAAAAATAGCAAATTCAATCAATGATTATTGGTTCTCTACTTCAACGCTCTATGAGCCTTAATGTGTGATGATCGCACCTAAGATTCATATTTTATTAATTGAAGATAATGAGACTGATGCGATACTGGTGCAGAGTGATCTACAGTATGCAATGGGTGATCAGGTGACGGTGACTCATGTAGAGCGGTTAAGTTCTGCATTAGTGCTAATTCACAAAGAATCTTTTGATTTAATATTATCAGACCTCACTTTGCCCGATAGCGATGGAATTGCAACTATAAATCAATTACGGGAACATGCGGCAGGTATACCGATTGCCGTTTTATCTTTTAGGGATGATGAAAAACTTGCAATCAAAGCGATAAAAGCCGGCGCACAAGACTATCTCGTGAAAGGCAGTCTTACTGAAGGTGTGCTTGCACGGGTGATTCGCTATTCAATTGAAAGGCAGCGTATTGAGGAAAGTAATAGGAAAGCACAGAATCGGTTTCAGACAATTTTTGAAAAAGCCCCTTTAGGTATTGCATTGGTTAATTTAAAAACCGGAAAATACTACGATGTGAATCCGAAATATGCATCCATTGTTGGTAGACGTGTGGAGGAGCTTATTAATATTAGTCATGCGGATATTATCCATCCAGATGATTTGCAGTCTTATTATTATGATATTGAACTATTTCTAGTTAATGATCTAGCTGATTGTAAGATAAAAAAAAGAGTTCTTCGTCAGGATACGTCAGTTATCTGGATTGAAATTTCTATTGTGCAGTTCGAAGTCATTGCGAATGATGAAATATGTTATTTATGTATGATAGAAGATATTACTGAACATAAGCAGATGGTTGAGAATCTGCGTCGATTGGCCGTGCATTTGCAAGATGTGCGAGAAGAGGAAAGAACTAGGATTGGCCGTGAAATACATGATGTTCTTGGCGGAACTTTGGCAGTTCTGAGAATGGATCTGGATTGGCTTTCTAAAAAAATAATTGCAGAACCCATACACGAACGAATTAAATTGTTATATCAATTAACGGGTGAAGCCATCGATACCGCGCGTCGGGTTTCAGTAAATTTACGTCCTAATGTATTGGATAATTTAGGATTATTGGGTGCCATCGAATGGCTGGTGCGTGAATTGGAACAGCGGACAAATATTGTTTGTACACTGGAATCTGCACTATCTGATTTATCTTGTCACGATAAAAACTACGAAACCAATATTTTTAGAATTATCCAGGAAGTATTTATCAACATTGCCCGGCATTCACATGCAAACAAAGTTGATGTAGAGCTTGTAGAAGGTGAAGACGATATTGTTATTACGATTAAAGATAATGGTGTTGGTATTACAGAGTCGCAAATATTAAATCCTCAGTCATTTGGAATTATCGGCATGAATGAAAGAACACAACAACTTGGTGGTAAATTTGAAATATCAGGCACACCGTTACAGGGCAGTGTTGTAATACTTAGAATACCACTAGCCTTAACAGCATTGCAGGAGAATTAACAGATGGTTAAGGTATTGATTGCAGATGATCACACATTATTTCGTGATGGGCTTAAACGAATTTTTAGTGAAACAGATGATATTGAAGTTGTTGCAGAAGCGGTTGATGGGAAAGATGTCATAAAAAAGACAAAGGAATGCGATTGGGATATTATCTTGCTGGACATTAACCTTCCCGACATGAATGGATTGGAAGTTCTGAAACGAATTTTATCTGCAGATTCATCCTCATGTGTGCTGGTGTTAAGCATGTATCCTGAAGATGAATATGCGATCCGGGCAATTCGTTCTGGAGCATCTGGATATATGACAAAAGACAGTCCAACTGATCAGCTCATTAATGTGGTGCGTCGACTCTCCAATGGAGGAAAATATGTTAATCCCGAGCTAGCAGAGAAACTCCTGTTTAATCCGATTATGGATTCAGAGAAATTGACACATACCACATTCTCAGACCGGGAATTCCATGTTTTTAAACTTATCGTCTCTGGAGAGCCTTTAACCTCCATAGGCAAGAAATTGTCCCTCAGTGTCAAAACTGTTAGTACTTATCGCTCACGCATTCTGGAAAAAATGCGTATGAAAAATAATGCGCAATTGATTCGATATGCGATTCAGCACAAACTACTTGAGTAAGAGAGTGCAAATTCAATTCTCTAATTATGAAAAAATAGCTTAATATTTCGCCTTTGGTCGCTCTTTGCTAAAAAGTGAGGCAACGATGGGTTTGTGTGACGTAAGCGTCTTGCTTCGCAAGACTGCTTCTGGCAATAGATGTATCCTATCGTCATGAATGTCCAGAGCGTAATGAGTTGTGTGGGGGATCAGTTTTCTGATCGTGCTGAGTATCATGTCAAGGTTTTTGTTCTATCACAGGGAGAAACTGATAGTTGCGCCGATACAAACATTAAAGGATAATACGCCACTTTTAGTTTCCCTTTGGGATTGAATAATTAAGGATATTCGCAATGAAAGCAGAGATTCATCCAGATTATCATGAAATAACTGTGACTTGCAGTTGTGGTAATGTTTTTAATACGCGCTCAACTATGAATAAACCTTTAAATATTGAGGTGTGTTCACTTTGCCATCCGTTTTATACGGGTAAGCAGAAAATTGTCGATACTGCGGGTAGAGTTGAGAAATTCCGTCAAAAATACAATAAACAACCATCCAAGTAATTTTTAGTACTTTTGCTATTGATTAACCATCAACTTCAGGTGTACGACTGAAGACTTTATGATATCCAAATTCGATGTAAATATGCTATCAGTAATGAATAGCAAGCCAGATAGTTTCTTTTTCTGGGTCTGTCCATGAGACTCTGTGCTTTTTATGAGAAGGAATATTAATGAAATCCCCTTTTTTAAGTGGCACAGAAGTCTGATCCTCAAAAGTAAGTATAGCTTCCCCTTTGAGAACCATCACCCACTCATTTTCTTTCTGATCATACCAAGACGACGATTGTTGGCCTTTCGAAATAATTCTTTCAATTGTTAACGTATCATTTTTGATTAAAATATCGAAAATTTCATGTTCCAAATTCTTAGGAATTTCTGAGAAAATATTTTGCGATTTCATTTTTGTTTTGATAAGTAAGGCTGCTCAATAAGTCACAATGGTCAGTGTTAATGGTTCTTTCGCTTGTAGCGCTGGCTACCTTACAGCATCGTGTGAGTTTATTGAAAGTCAATTTAGTTGAATGCCTACTAGCACACGTTTCTTTAAAAGATTGCTTTCTCATATCTGAGAGAGAAAACATAATTCGCGTACTTTTTAGCTCACTTGATCCTCTGGCCATTACTTCACATCCCAAATTATGAAGAATAAAATAAGGTGTAATAGTTAGGATATTTATTACTTTAATATTTCTTAGAAGCCTCAGAATAGAGGTATACACCAACTCGAGATGAAATTTGATGTAAGATGATGTTAGTAAATCAGGATTAATCTCTGTGGATTCAAATTTACATTTCTTGATTTGAATGATTAAAAATAAATCCGCAGTGAATATTATGCTACTTACAGTGGTATAGGTTATTTAAATTTACTATTTTTGATTTTTCTTTGAATATATTAATATATATCTGATTCATAATAAGTATTAAAGTTTTAAGTTGAATTGTCGTAGCTAGCGTGAAATGATTGCTGGCTCCCTTGATGTATGTAAGCGTTTAATTTTACTTGATATTTTTTGTAATTTTGCTATGGAATAGTTTGCCATGTTAAGCATATATGGAGCAGTCTGATTGAAATTTTTGTCATAAATAAAGGGGAAAGTACTATGGCAGTAGCACATATAAGGATGATTTCGATAATAGGGTTTGCACTTATTATCGTTTTCGCTCTTACTGCTTGCGATAAAGAGCCTAAAGCAAAAAAATCTGGGCAATCAATAGTTAGTGTTAATGGCTCCGAGATTACAATGCTTCAACTTAACGATGAGGTAAGGCGAAGTAGTATCCGCGCTGATCAGTATGAGACCGCTAGCGAGAAATTATTGGAATCACTGATTGCTCGTCAGTTGATCGTAGATGAAGCCATAAGAAATAAACTTGATCGTACACCTGACGTGATGCAGGCACGTGAGCGTGCAAATGCTCAAGTAATTGCACAAGCATATTTGCAAGGAATTGTTAGCAAGATTGCAAAACCATCTAAAGCTGAGATTGATGATTATTATCAGAAAAACCCAGAGTTGTTTGCTCAGCGAAAACAGTTTGATTTAACTACTGTGCGAGTAGCAACTAAGGATGTTAGTGAAGAACTGAAGAAAATAATAGATGCAGCAAAGTCTGTAGATGAGGTTGTAAATTGGCTTGATAAAAACAAAATTCAATATTTTCGCAGCCTTGCAACACGAAGTAGTGCTGATCTTCCGCTGCAGTTAGTATCAATGTTACGTGAGAAAAGCAAAGACACTATTTTTATTATAAATGAACAAGAAAAAACTGTGTTGATTTCAGTTAATGCGATTAAAGATAATTCAGTTTCAGAAACTGCTGCGGCACCACAAATTGAAAGATTCTTGATCAATCAAAAATATAAAGAAGAAACAGACGCTGAAATTGCGCGTCTACGCGCTTCGGCAAAGATCGAATATCTAAATGCAAAAGTACCAGAACCCAATACAGAGAAATCAGGTGATCAGTTACCCATAATTTCTCCTGAAACTTTGGATAGCAACGACAATCCATCTGGAGCAGTATCTGAAGGAGTAATTGAACGAGGTATTTCTGGTTTAAAATAAGTATGTTTATGCTTAGGATATATTTAATCTATTTGACATAGGATAAATTAAGGATATAGGTAAATGGAAAATATTATGAAGAAAGGGCAGTTATTGATTATGGTTTTGGCACTACTTTCGACGATTGGCATCGCTAATGCGGCTGCCGGAGAGAAAAAAGAAAGTGTTTTAGGTCCAGGTGACACATTAAAAATATTTGTGTTTGGTCAACCGGACATGACAACTGAGGTAAAAGTAAGTGAGGCTGGAAACATAACTTTTCCATTGCTGGGCGAAATATTTATTGATGGACTAACACCTTCTGAAGCGGAAAGAAAGATAGTTAATCTGCTGGAGAGTAAAGATATCTTACGTAAACCACAAGTAAATATCATTACTGCTTCGTTGCAAAGTCAAATGGTATCTGTGCTTGGCTATGTACGTAACCAAGGGCGATATCCAATCGAAGGTAAACGCAGATTGACCGAAATTCTGGCTATGGCGGGAGGGATCGTCCCTGATGGAGCAGATCAGATTACCTTGATTCGTTCGAATGGTAATCAATATGTTAAAGAAGTAATTGATGTTTTAGAGATGATTCGTTCTGGCAATTTGACTCGTGATTTGAACGTAAGAAGTGATGATCTAGTCTATGTTGAAAGAGCGTCTCGTTTTTATATCTATGGTGAAGTGCAACGTGCTGGAGTATATAAGCTTGAGCGCAACATGACGGTTATGCAGGCGCTGTCGGTGGGCGGTGGATTAACTACACGAGGTACCGAGCGTGGTTTGCGGATTCAGCGCCGTGACGGAGCGGGAAATCTGCAGATTTTACCTCTTAAATCGAGTGATTTAGTGGAGCCTGACGATGTAATTTTTATCAAAGAAAGTCTGTTCTAATATCTGATCTAGAGTTTCTCGATTTAACCTATGAAGTAAATAGCGTAATGTAACTTAATGAGGTTCAAAATAGGATTGTGCGTATGGATTTTTCTCGATTTTTTCTTATTATATTAGCGCGCCATAAACTGATACTCTTGACACTTGTTGTGACGATGTCAACTACTTTATTGGTTAGCTTGTTAATGTCAAAGAGCTACAAGTCAACAGCTGTAATGGTGCTTACCCATAAAGGTGCAGATCCTGTGACAGGATTAATAATGTCACACCAGCAAATCACAGGTTACATGGCTACGCAATTGGATATTATAAAAAGCTCAAGAACCGCATTGATGGTAGTTGATCAACTGCGGCTTGATCAAAATGAAGCTGTTGTAAGCCAACATAAACAAAGTAATTCTACCTTGGGGATGCGCGAATGGTTGGCTGCTTTACTTCTTAAAAATCTGGAAATTGAAACTTCGCGTGATAGTAGTGTGATTCGTATCAGCTTTAAGGGTGCAGACCCTGTTTTTACTTCCGTTATTGCCAATGCTTTTGCAAATGCATATCAAGAAATAAGCATACGCCTCACCGTTGAACCTTCGCAAAAGGCAGCATCTTTTTTTACTGATCATTTGAATGTATTACGTGACAGATTGGAAATTGCACAAAAAAAACTATCACAATATCAACATTCAGAAGGAATTGTTGACGCAGATTATCGACTTGATATTGAAACAAA
The DNA here is from genome assembly GCF_022842015.1 of Nitrosomonas sp. Classification (GTDB taxonomy): domain Bacteria; phylum Pseudomonadota; class Gammaproteobacteria; order Burkholderiales; family Nitrosomonadaceae; genus Nitrosomonas. The sequence continues at coordinate 46,202 of NZ_JALHQJ010000001.1, forward strand.
GCGCTTGAACGATCTTGCAAGTCAATTGGTGGCAGCGCAAGCGGATTTGATTGGTGCGGATTCAAAGTTAGATGGTACTAGCCGGACAAGCGAAGGACTTAGTGTTACTAGAAATGCGGTCATTAACAATCTTAAAATAAATTTATCGCAAGCCGAATCAAGGTTCTCTGATATTTCTCAAAAATTGGGAAAAAATCATCCCAGTTACATTGGAGCAAAAGCAGAAGTTGACAAACTTAGATCTGAACTTAGTAGGCACATAAGTTTTACTGACAGAAGCGCTGTTAATCAAGAGGCCGAGATTAGTAAGGCTCTTGAAGAGCAGAAAAAGAAAATACTAACATTGAATCGTTCGAGAGATGAGCTTCAAATTCTTGAAAGAGACGTGGAAGGTGCGCAACAGGCATATAACAGTGCAATGCAACGTTTAAATCAAACGACTCTTGAGGGACAATCTAACTTATCAAGTGTTTCCATACTTGACACAGCAAAAATTCCGGATAAGCCAGATAGTCCTAAGATACTACTCAATTTAGTTCTTTCAGCATTTTTGGGAACCTTGTTGGGGGTAGGGGCAGGATTACTTGCAGAGATGATTGATCGTCGTGTGCGCTCAGCAGAGGATTTGATAGATGTACTCCATGCTCCCGTGCTTGGCATTATAAAGCGAGGCATTCCAAAACAAAGACGCTTACAATTAGCATTACCTCGTTTGCTACGATGAATGATTCAGAAAGTTTAAAGGAAAGAAAATGAGCATTCCAGATTCTTTAGAAACAGAGAAGCTGAGCGGTTCCGGCTCTATCACTACAAACGCGGCTGCTGTACGTAAGTTTAGTATCGGGCACATTTTGTTGGATATGGGGAAAATTACTCCTGTTGAGGCTGAGCGTATATTACGATTGCAGAAAGAAAGTGGCTTGCGCTTTGGTGATGCGGCAATAAAGTTAGGCCTAATTACTGAAGCAGATATCCAGTTAGTATTAGCACAACAATTCGATTATCCGTATTTATTACCTGGACAAGGAAATCATCCGCCGGAATTGGTAGTTGCATATCAACCATTTGGCACTCAGGTTGAAGTTTTTCGCGCAGTAAGAAGCCAATTAATGCTACGTTGGTTTACTTCTGAACGTAAAGCACTAGCAATAATTAGTTGTAACCCAAATGAAGGGGCAAGTCTTTTTACTGCGAATCTTGCAGTAGTGTTTTCTCAACTTGGTGAGCGGACACTGTTAATCGATGCCAATTTACGTGGTCCGCAGCAGCATGAGATTTTTAATTTGAAAAACAAACAAGGCTTGTCTGATGTGCTTGTTGCTCGCGCTAATGTGTCTGAGGTTATTGCTAAAATAGATTCATTTGTTGATCTTTCGGTGTTGCCTGCGGGCACGTTGCCACCAAATCCCTTGGAACTCCTTAATCGTTCTTCTTTCGACGAAATGAATGATCAACTTGCGAGTCAGTACGATGTTATTCTTTATGATACTTTAGCATTTTCTAATGGAGTTGATGCGCTTGCTATAGCCGCTCGCACTGATGGCGCACTCATAGTTGCGCACAAGAACAATACTCGCTTAACTGATATCAACGCAATGAGTGAACAACTAAAATATAGCGGCGCTGAGATTGTAGGCTCAGTGCTAATTGATTTTTAGTAGATAAATTTAATCATGCCTTCATATCAATTAAGTAGTACTAAATCAGAGATACTAAACTGGTGGCCTATAATTTTAGGCGCATTGGCTTTATATATTCCCACTTTTTATGGTTTGGCAAATGGAATATGGACAAATGAAGAGCAGGCTCACGGGCCAATAATTTTGATACTTTCATTGTGGCTTATGTTCCGAAAGTGGAAAATAATGATTAAAGAAAGTGATGCCCAATCAACTTCAGTCTTCGGGTGGGTCATCCTCGTGGTCGCTCTAATTTTTTACATTATTGGCGGTTCTCAACAGATATTAATATTAGAGATTGGTTCTTTTATTCTGGTTTTAGCAGCGATATTACTTATTAAGCGCGGTTATATTGCGCTAAAAATCATGTGGTTCCCATTGTTTTTCTTGTTATTTATGATTCCGTTACCAGGTGCAATAGTTAGTTTTTTTACTATGCCGATGAAGATGGCAGTTTCGTATGTTGCAGAGAATATTTTGTTTTGGGCAAATTATCCTATCGCGAGAAATGGTGTGATTTTGCAAATTGGTCAATATCAACTTCTTGTGGCTGATGCATGTGCGGGATTACAGACATTACTAACTTTGGAGGCATTAGGTTTGTTTTATCTGAATCTTGTCAATCATACTTCGGTTTTTCGAAACGTGGCATTGGCTATTCTTATAATACCTATTTCTTTTACTGCTAACGTTATTCGCGTTATCGTACTTACTTTGATAACTTACCACTATGGTGACGCTGCAGGACAAGGGTTTCTTCATGGGTTTGCTGGCATGGTTTTATTTATTAGTGCATTAGTACTAATTCTTGGAGTGGACGGATTGTTGCAGTATTTTTCGCGAGCGCAGCGTGTCAATGTTACTCAACCACTAAGTAATATCTAGTTATCAATTAATTAGATATTACTTAGTGGTTGGTGGAGATGTGAATTAGGTTGCTTAAGAATAATTTTATAAAACAACATTTCTTTAGTGCTATTAGTAAAAAAGGAGAGTATTAATGAATAAGCCTCTAATAATTAATATATTAATTGGAGTATTGATGGTGTCATCAGGTGCTTTAACAATGGCTTTTACTCCCACCGAGAAAATTGCTGATTATCAGGAAAAGATCAATCTTGAAACGATGATTCCTGATAGATTTGGAGATTGGCAAATCGACAGAACAATTGTTCCATTACAAGTAGACGCTGAGACTCAAGCTAATCTTGACAAAATTTATAACCAAACACTAGCCAGAACTTATGTCAATTCCCAAGGTGAGCGCATTATGCTTTCAGTGGCTTACGGGGGAGATCAGAGTGATAATCTGTCGGTACATAAGCCTGAAGTATGTTATTACGCACAGGGTTTCGAGATAAGGAAGATTTTTCCTGGAGAGCTACTGACTCAATATGGAAAATTACCGATTAAGCGTTTACTGGCTACCAAAGGTAATCGAAATGAACCAATTACATATTGGGTTACGGTTGGCAATAAAGCTGTTTTGCCAGGATTTGATCAAAAGTTGCAACAATTACGTTACGGTTTGACAGGAAATATTCCAGACGGCATTTTGGTGAGAATTTCTTCTATAGATAATGATAATGATGTGGCTTATCAACTTCAAGCTATCTTTATTCAAGATCTACTTTTAGCTGTTAATGTTAATGAACGAGTAAGATTAATAGGTTCTTTTCAGGCATAGTAGTATATCTATGGATGCTGGGAAGAGTGCTGGAGACATGGTCAGTATTGGTCTATAAATCCATGATTATAAAATAGGAAATACAAATTCAGCGTGCAAAAATAGTGAGCATATGAGTTTGGTCAATCTTTCATGTATACAACAAAATTAAGTGAGATATAAGTAGGCCTTGTTTATTATGAAAGCGGAAATATCATCCAGACTTTTTAATAGTAATCTAAATTCCAAAACGTTAGTTTTTGTCTTGTTGCTATTTAGTGTACTAATTTTATCAATTCTTAGTGGCATACTTGCCGCATCTGGAAACTTAATTCTTCTGGTTCCTCTGCTGGTTTTATTTGGCATTTTTTTTATTCTTGCTGCACCGGTTGCTTGGACAGTTTGGATATTATTTTGGGGGGCATTTCTAGTCACTGGACCAAGCGCCTATTTTCTCCGTTTTTCACAGCTTCAATGGTTTACAGTTTTGGTAAGTGCGGCATTGTTGTTACCAGTGCTGCTTCATTTGTTACGTGCTAGAACAAGTATAAAGTCAGTTTCATTCTCTAGTGAACTTTGGGGTCCTATCATCCTAGTTGTACTGGTACTTTTTTCTACTGTGATTGATCGACCTTACTTTTCTGAAATTATAAATGCATCACGGTATTATCTTCTCATGTGGCCATTAATGCTGGTTATCATGTTTGGCTTAATATCTGAGAAAATGATAATGCAATTGTGGCAAGCTCTTATGATTGTAGCTATTCTACAGTTCCCGATGGCGATTTATCAATATTTTTTTGTAGTTCCAAGTAGTGTACGGACGTCACCGTGGGATGCTGTGATAGGCACATTTCATGGTGTTATAGAGGGCGGAGGAGATAGCGCTGCAATGGCCATTATGTTGTTGATTGCTATGTTAACTGCGATTGCATTATGGCGTGAAGGAAAACTTACTGGTTTAAAGGTGGTTTTAGTTGTATTGTTTGGGCTTCTTACGCTTGGTTTGGCGGAAGTTAAAGCAGCAGTCATACTGCTTCCGGTTATCATAGGCCTGTATTATCGTAAAGTGCTGCTGAAGCGACCTGTTGAGTTTATTGTTGTTATGATAGGTGCTGTTCTGTTAGTTGGAGCTTTATTTACATTTTATGAGAAACTTCACTATGGAGACGTCTCAACGCATACATTCAAGAAAAATCAAGTTACTTCAACTTATGATCGAGTGATGAGAGCCTTAGATCCTGAGACGGAGACATATGATGGTCGTGAATTGGGTCGTGTAAATCTGTTACTAAATTGGTGGAATATTAACGTTGGTAGTGGTGATTTGCAACACAGTTTATTTGGTTACGGTATGGGAGCAACTTATGAAAGTAGAATCGGAACAGGGGAACTAGTGGATCGCTTCCTCTACAAGATAAATACATCTTCATCCCTCATATTATTATGGGAAGTAGGTATTTTGGGACATTTGGTTTTCTTCTTTATATTACTACTAGGAGCAAAAGCTTCGGAGCGTGCTGCTGGCTATGATGTTATTCCAGAAATTCATCGTATTTTTTTGAGGATAGGTGCGGTAGGATTATTCTTATTGATTTTAACAATGCCTTATAAGAACTTTCATTTGTACTCGAACCCGATTCAGTTTCTTATGATGCTGATGTTAGGTCAGGCTGCTTACTGGTCGAGATTCTTAAATAAATGCGGTAATTCTTGAGTTATATCAGGAGACTGATAAAGATTTTTCCGAGAAATCGATTACCTGATTTACATAAGTTATCAATGAATCAAGTGAGAGATTATTAGATACTGGCGCATAGGACATGGGATTGCAAGTACGACACACTGAAGAAAGATTATGATCAGTTATATTTTATAAAAAGATATTTTTATAATAATTTTCAAGGAAATCTGATGCAAGGATGGCTCAAAGAGGTTTATGGAAAAATAATTCCTTTCGGAGTGCGCCAAGATATTAAAGGATATACTCGGCGGAGACAATACAAAGCGCTAAGGCAGCAGGTCAGTAGTGATGGTTATTCCTTAAAACCGTATGACGACTTGCAATGCATTTTTATACATATTCCCAAAACTGCCGGTATATCAGTTTGTCAAGCATTCTTCGGTTGTTTAGGTGGGGGACACCTTACAGCACGAACTTATCAAGTGATATTTGGAGCCGAATGTTATAATAATTATTTTAAGTTTGCCTTTGTACGCAATCCTTGGGATCGATTAGTATCTGCTTATGTTTTTTTAAAGAAGGGGGGGTTAACTGAGCAGGATAAAGTATGGTCACGTGAATATCTGGATAAATTTGATAGTTTCCAAAGCTTTATTTTGTATGGATTGACATCCTCTGACATTTACCGTGTTTTACATTTTATTCCACAGTGGGAATATGTAGTCGGCAAGAATGGCAAAGTCGATGTAGATTTTATTGGTAGATTCGAAGCCTTGGGGAGCGATTTTGAAATCTTGGCCGAAAGACTGGGAGTGGCGACTAATTTAGTAAAAATAAATCATAGCCTGAAAGGAGATTATCGTAGTTATTACAATGATGCTAGCGCTGAGGTCGTGGCTAAGTTATATTCGCGCGATATTGAATTGTTTGGTTATTCATTTGACCATTAATTGCCACGCCGATGTCGTTTTATCTCCTAAAATAAATTAAATATGAAAATCAATTTTATAGGTGTTGGTGCACAGAAATGCGCATCTACATGGGTGCATCGTGTTCTATCAGATCATCCGGAAGTGGCGATATTTCAAGGTAAGGAAAGCGATTTTTTCTCAACTTATTATGGTCGTGGTTATCAGTGGTACGAGAAACAAGTAGGGGATGCCAGTGCGGTAAATGCCAAAGGAGAAATTTCACCTTCGTACTTTGCTGATAGCGATACACCTAGTCGTGTTTTTCTATACAATTCAGAAATGCGGATCGTGATATTGCTGCGAGACCCAATTGAACGTGCTTATTCCAACCATTTGCACGTGGTAAGACAAGGATATTTTTCTGGCCAGAAATTAAGTTTTGAAGATGGACTAGCCAATAATCCAATGTATGTAGAACAGTCTCGCTACGCTAAGCACCTCGCTCGTTGGTTGGAAATCTTCCCAGAAAATCAAGTGTCAGTAATCTTCCAAGAAGATATTCGCGATAATCCTAAGATACAAGCACGTAATTTATACCGTTTCTTAAGCATTAATGAGGATCATCAATCTTGGTTTCTAGAGAAAAAAGTGAATGAAAGTATTGTTGTTAAAAATGCTAAATTGGATCAGCTGCTTAAACAATTTGGAAGAATTGGCCGATATGTGGGTGGAAAGAGAATTGTCGAAGCAGTTAAGAATAATGATTTAGTCCGTAATTTGCGTCGAAATCATAATCAAATTGAATTGAGGCAAGTTGTTCCACCGATGCGTGAGGATACACGAAAACATTTGCAAGAAGAATTGGCTAATGACATGAACGAATTATTGCGTCAGCTTAATCTAAAGAAATTACCTTGGCAGAGCTGGGTAGCGTTGCAGGATTGATCAAGATCAATTACGGTAGATAAGCTGGCTTTATGCTAATTAATTCGCGGAGGTCAAAAGATTTGGGTTAAATTAGCGGCTGCCATAGCCTCGTCACTATTATGAATGTTGCCGAGAAAATATGTTGGCGTGTCAATTAGTTCTTCATTGCAGACCTCCTCGCAAGGTGTTATTCGTGCTCTGTCGCAGAGTAACTTCGCTAAATTGGTTCAACTTTTAATTAAATTTAGATGATATCCGTATATAGAAACTTTAAAATACTAATGAAAGCTGCGAGTGTCATAATCACATTAATAACACCTAGCATCATCGGGGTTAGACAAAAGCAGTATTTCACCGGACTTGTATTGCTTTTCACCATTAGTACTTTCTTATTTAGTCATAGCACAAAAGCTAATCCAGTGAAATGGCATCCAGGACATTACTGTACTATTTTAGGTCTGGGTAAAAATGACCCGAAATATATGACACAAGTTTATAAGGAGCTCAAAGCAACACCAGCATTGCGTGGGATACAAATTCGCTATTTCTGGGCAGAACTAGAAACAGCAAAAGGTGTGTATGACTTCACATCGATTGATCAGCGGCTTGCTGAACTTGCTGCAATAGGAAAACGTCTTGTCATTCAGGTGCAAACAAAGTCATTTGTTCCAATAGGGAAGCCAACAGGGAAGCTTGTGCCAGATTACTTGAAGGCAAGTGATTATGATGGTGGTGAGTTTGCTTATAGTAGCCATGGCAGCACGGCGCCAAGAGGATACAATATTGCATTATGGAATTCGCAGGTGCATGATCGTTTGGTTGAGTTATTCAGGGTGATGGGGGAGCGTTACAATTCTCACCCATACTTTGAGGGTATTGGTATGATAGAAACTGCATATGGAGAACCGATCGTTCCCCAGCCTGCTCATCAGTTGTCTAAATTCTATGAAAATTTGCTTAGCGTTCACCAGAAAATGCGGTCTTACTTTCCGAATACTATGACGATTCAGGAAGTAAATTACCCCCACCCAATTCTAGAGTCATTTGTGAGGAGATTAAAAGAAATGGGAACGGCGTTAAGTGGCCCGGATGTTTTTAAAGATGAGCCGGGGTTGAATCGTAATGCTGTGCGAAACGCACCAAGAGGCATTTATCATTTTTATCCCGAACTTTCAGGAATCATACCCTTAGCTCCTCAGGTGATGCACAAAAATTATATGAATACTCGTAACGATGGTGCAGGTAGTGTGCCAACTGTTCCAGAAATATTTGCTTTCGCACGAGATAATCTGAAATCCAATTATATTTTCTGGACGCGTAATCCGAAATACTATTCCAAGGTGCTTGAACTACTAAATGGACCTGATATAGCGAGAGATCCTTTTGGTGGTTTGAACTCGATTTGCCCCAAGGCCTATACTTCTTGTGTTGATTAAAAATAGTTTTATTTTTTATTTCGACTAAGTGAAGGAAATTCAAGATGAAAGAGTATCAGAGCTTGTCCCACACAAGGTGGGATTGTAAGTGCCATGTGGTATTCATTCCGAAGAAGCACAGATTGTAGAAGGGCTCATCATGTCGGGTCACGTGCACATGTGCCTCAGCATTCCGCCAAAATATGCGGTATCGAACGTGATGGAGTACATCAAGGGGAAGAGTGCAATTGTAATAGCGAGGCATTTCGGAGGTCGAATAAAGAATCTCACTGGCAAGGTTTTCTGGGCTCGAGGGTATTTTGTTTCGACTATGGCTTGAGAAGGAATAGTCAGGACGTATATCCGAAATCAAGAGCATGAGGATGAACGCTACGACCAATTTATATTGGACGTTAACCGCCCTTGGGCGACTCATGGTTTAGGGCGCCTTTGAGGCGCTCACCCCATAAGCCTCTGGCTTTGCCGGAGGTAATTTTCTAAGTGAGAGTTATTAAAATGTTACCTGACTTTGTAGTAATTGGCGCATTTAAAGCGGGATCAACTTCATTGCATCATTACTTTGGCCAGCACCCTAATGTTTTTATGACAAAAGTAAAAGAACCCAATTTTTTTGCTTTTGATCCAAATAATAGAGCACATGCCGAAATGAATCGCCAGCAGTTTATGGTATCCAATCTTGCCGAGTATGAGTCACTTTTTGAAGATGCCCGGGTTGATCAAATTAAAGGGGAAGTTTCTCCTTATTATTTATATAGCTCTGTTGCTGCGCAAGGAATGAAAAAAGTAGTGCCGACTATTAAAATGATTGCGTGTTTACGAAATCCGGTCGGGCGAGCTTATTCGCATTATCTAATGCGACTTCGTTCGGGGAAGGAAACAAAATCACCTGAAGAAGCTTTTACTGAAGATACTTTTTGGGTAAAAGCTAGCTTGTATGCCGATGCAATACAAAATTATCAGCAGATGTTTTGTCATGATCAACTTAAATTTGTATTGTTTGATGATCTTATTGATGACCCACAAACATTGATGTCTGAGTTGTTTGACTTTGTCGGTGTCGACTCAAATTTTCAGGTCAATACTGAATATAGATTCAACCCCGGTGGCACTCCTAAGTTTCCTTGGTTACATGATGGCTTGAGTGCATTAAAGCGTATACCTGGGTTACGGCGATATACTCCTCCTTTTATTAGAAACCGTCTTGCGCGAATTAGAGATAAGAATCTTGCGCCTGCAGAAGTATTAGCAGTCGATGTGCAACAACAATGGCTAAGATATTATCGGGACGATATTTTACGTGTGCAAGATATTTTGCAACTAGATCTATCGTGCTGGTTAAAAGTTAAAGCGCCTAGAAATCAAGCAATATAGCTGTTTGGTAAGATATTTATTTTGTGTTTCCTAAAGAGTATAACTTACGCTACTTGTGTAAAATTAGATCGAGATAAGCTAATAAATGCCTGACTTTTTTGCCTCAAACTTTCATTTAGAAGAAAAGCAGGTTGGTGTAATATGCTAATCTAATGTTACTGTATTGATATAATTCAGTATTCTATGTCGTTAGCGTTGTGTTTGTTCACTTAATCTGGTGTGCAGAATTTGTCTAAGTTCAAATATATTTGGCCGAATGCACTAATGTTTTAATAAGTCTAGTGAAGAGCGGATTCTGAGCAATAAATTAAGTCAGAAAAATTGCGCGTTCGGTAAATTGATTAATCGGAAAAGCATGGTAATTCTTTGCTTACAGAATAAAAAATGAAGAATTAAGGATTGGAAGTGAGCATACTGAATTCTTGTAATCTGCTAATAGAAAAGATGTTATGAAGATGCTTTACATTGTAGAAGATCGCTTTCCTCCATTCCGTGCAGATGTGGTGGAGTTGTTCGCTAAACAGATGCCAAGCCGCGGTCATCAAATCGATTGGCTGATGCAAAGAGGGGCAGATGCGCTCAGTTTGTCATCACCTACAGATTGGTTGGGAAATACTGTCTATCTCACTCCGCGGAGTAAACGACAGGGATTGTTCGGTCGGATACTGAACAACTTGCTGGGTATGCAGGGCGATTTAATGATTTTGTACCTTGCCTTCAAGAATCGGTATGACGTAATTCAAGTGCGCGATAAGTTTTTTGCTAGCTTGATTGCTTGGTTGGCAGCCCGCTTGACGGGTGCTCGCTTTATTTACTGGATGTCTTATCCGTTCGCCGAATCTAAATTGTATCAAGCCCATAATAAGCTTGTGCCACATCATCGACTTGTTTGGCTCAAAGGGCAGATTATCCGTAATTTACTTTACAAGGTAATCCTGCCATCGGCAGATTATATTTTTGTGCAAAGCGACCGAATGAAAGAAGATGTTGCACAAGAGGGTGTTTCTCCTGCCAAGATGACTGCCGTTCCTATGGGTATTCGCGCTGATCAAGTAGGTAAAGCGGAAGATGCTAAAGCCCCTAATGTGCATTCGCCCATGTTATTGCACCTTGGGAGCATTATGCAACTGCGTCAATCTGAGATGCTGGTGCGTGTGCTGCAGCAAGTGCGTTTACGTTATCCTAACGCTCGTTTGTTATATGTGGGCGATGGTCAGTTGCCAAGCGATCGTCAAGCAGTAGAGGAAGAGGCATCTCGACTGCAATTGTCAGAAGCTGTTACAGTGACTGGTTTTATGCCTATGGAGAAAGCCTGGGAACTGGTTGCACAGGCGGATATCTGCTTTTCGCCTTTCTATCCTGTTCCTGTGTTACTTTCCACTTCGCCCACAAAGCTTATCGAATATATGGCCATGGCGAAATGCATAGTTGCTAATGAGCATCCTGAGCAATGTCAAGTGATGGAGTCGAGTGGAATTGGTCGTTGTGTATCGTGGGGTGAGCAGTCTTTTGTTGATGAAGTTTGTAAATTGCTGGATGACCCTGAACGTGCGCGAATGCTGGCATCAAAAGGACCAGATTGGGTGCGAGAGTATCGTACATATAATGTTATTGCCGACTTAGTAGAATCACAATATAAGATATTGCTTGGATCGGCAGCATGAATAGTTCCGGTCTTTATTCCGGCAACCGTTTTCGTCAAGCTATACTGCATTATCTACTAGGGCGAACTGCGCAAGCAATTGCCTCTTTCATTTTTATAATCTGGTTGGTTCGCTTATTATCTCCGGTAAATTACGGAGCTTACATGGTTCTGTGGGGCATGGTGGAAATGATGGCGCCGCTGAGCTCTTTAGGCATGCTTGAAGCAGTGCGACGATTTTTGCCAGAATTAGCGTTTCGTGGAGCGCCCAGTGCTTTAAAATGGTTTGTGCGTTGGATGACCTTAATTCGTTTTGCCATCATGATAATTTGGGCTGCGCTAATAACTGCTTTCTGGCCAGATATTTCTGCATGGCTAGGTTTCAGTGTGCCTCAGCAAGATGCAACTTTAGTTGCGGTGGGATTGATCATTACTGTCATTGGTTTTCGCTATGCCACTGAAATGTTGGAATCGCTTTTAGAGCAAAGATGGGCTCAATTGATTCATTCATTAATGTCAATTGGTCGTTTGGCCGGTGTTGCAATCCTAGTATTTAATGAGAGTTTGTCGCTCGAACAGTTGCTGTGGATGGATTTAATCGTTTCACTGGTTTGTTTAATATTGGCCGAATTTCTCTTAGTACGAAAATTACGCAACATACAAAGTGCTGGGGATTTCCATGTAAGCGCGCGTGAGATATTTAATTTTGCATGGCACATGGCGAGCGCTAATCTTCTTCGAGCTGTTGCTAACCCTGGTGCGCTACGTATTCTTGTAGCCAGAACCTTAGGGCTTGAGATCGCTGGAATGTTTGCTTTTTTGCAGCAATTGTTGCTAATTGCCGGGCGCTATCTTCCTGCCAAGTTGTTGGCAAACATTATTCGACCTATGCTGATATCTCGCTATGTGGCGGGAGAGGTTGATGTGGTTAAACAAGGAATGGCCTTATTGTGGAAAAGTAATTTTTTAATAATTGCTATTTGTATGGCAGCATTAAGTGTTGCAGGTGATGAACTAATTGATTTGGCAAGTAGCGGGCGTTTCATGGATGCTGGCATGGTTATGGTGATTATGTTGCTTGGTTTGGGAGCAACAAGTCAAGGTCAGTTGGTTGTCATGATTATGCAGATTTTTCCGTATACGCGCCAATTAAAGAATCTCAGCATATTGTCTGCAATAACACCAGTGGCGGTAATAATTGGCTCAAGCTGGGGACTGATGGGCGTGGTATGTGGAATCGTGCTAGGTGCGTGGTTAATGAATAGTCTGACTTTACTTTGGTTAAATTATCAGGCTGGTCGCATCCAATTAGACTGGTTTGGTACTATGCGTGGTCTTGGCATTGCTATATTTCTGGCTGCTATTGGTTGGGTAATTGAAGATAAATTGGGAGTGTGGTGGACGCTTACATTTGTTTTAGTAGCTTATGTACCTGGTTTAATGTTGGTAAAACCATTAAACCAATTAGATATGGCATTACTTAGCCGAGGATTACGTCGCCGTGCTCGGTTATTTTCGCATTTTACTTCGAAAAACATATAAGAATTGATCGATATCAGCATTTATATTCATATTATGACAAGTCAATTTAGCGATAGTGTATGGGCCAAAAATGTTCTATTTGATCGTTTTCTCTAATCCTTTTAATTGTTTCGGATATGTCTAAAAACTACGAGAACACAAAGATTATGCATGTTATCAACGGCGAGTTTTTCTCTGGTGCTGAACGAGTGCAGGATATATTGGCAATGCGTCTACCAGATTTTGGTTATGAGATGGGATTTGCTTGCATAAAGCCGGGAAAATTTTCTGCTTGCCGGAATTCCACTGTACCAATCTTTGAGACATTCATGAAATCGAAATTTGACTTGGTGCCGGCGTGGGAGATTGCAAGGATCGTAAAGCAAGGTAATTATTCCTTGTTGCATACACACACTCCTCGCGCCGCACTGATTGGCCGCGTAGCAGCGTGGTTATCTGGCGTGCCATTGGTGCATCATGTACATAGCCCCACGACACGAGATACCGAAAGTGTATGGCGTAATCGCATGAATTCATTGATCGAGCAACTGAGTTTGGTGGGAGTCTCGCGATTAATTCCAGTATCAAAAAGCCTGGAATTTTATTTGAAAAAACATGGTTGGTCAGAGAAACGAATTGCGATGGTCGCTAATGGAGTCGTCACACCTGATGCGCTGCCTGTGCGAGACGCACCTGGACCAGAATGGGTAATTGGTAGCGTGGCATTGTTTCGGCCGCGCAAAGGTATGGAAGTTCTGATACAGGCGTTAGCAAGCTTACGCCAGTCAGGTCGTCCTGTAAGATTGCGTGCAGTAGGTCCATTTGAGACTGTGGAATATGAGAAAACTATTAAAGCGATGGCTGATAGGCTCGGAGTAGGGGATATGATCGATTGGGTTGGATTTGCTCAGAATGTCAATGCCGAATTTACTAAAATGGATATTCTTGTTTTGCCGAGTCTTTTTGGGGAAGGTATGCCCATGGTAATTCTAGAAGCAATGGCAACAGGGGTGCCGGTAGTAGCATCTGATGTGGAAGGTATTCCTGAAGTATTAGGACATGGTAAATCCGGCTTGGTGGTGCCAGCTGGTGATGTAAAGCAGCTGGCCGATGTTATAGCTGAGTTAATTGATAATAAATATGACTGGCGTGCCATGCGAGAAGATGCTTACCAGTTACAGACAGCCAATTTTTCTGATTACAGCATGGCTAAAGGTGTAGCACGTGTTTATGATGTGATCCTGGATCCTGCACACCATTAAATCATTGGGTGCAATTCATAAGGCATGAGATAGCACATGAATCAAATTCCTTTGTTCGGACTGAAAATAGAAGATACGACATTAGCTGACGCCAGCGCAAACATAGTTAATGATGCTCGTTCAGGTGTGCAGCGTAAAATAATATATTTCGTCAATGCACACTGCATTAATATTGCTGCGGTAGATATTGACTACCTCTCTGTATTGCAAGATGGGGCAACGCTATTTGCGGACGGCAGTGGTATGCGTTTAGCTGCCAGATTAGCTGGTTTCTCCCTAAAAGACAATGTCAATGGCACCGATTTATTTCCGGTAATCTGCCATGATGCTGCGGCAGCTGGTGTCAAACTAGCTTTATTGGGTGCTCGCCCAGGAGTCGCAGAACGTTGCGCAGAGAAAATGAAAATTCAATCTCCTAAATTAGATGTTGCTTGGATTCATGATGGCTACTTTAAGCAAGATACTGAAGACGATATTATCGATGCTATCAATCGTAGCGGAGCGGAAATTCTGTTTGTGGCGATGGGGGTGCCCATGCAGGAATTGTGGATCGCACGCCATGTAAACAAACTTAATGTGGCTGTAGTCCTTGGTGTGGGCGCCTTATTTGATTTTTATTCAGGTGCGATGCCACGTGCGCCGCAGTGGATGCGTCGTCTTGGTCTCGAATGGTTATTCCGGTATATGATGGAACCAAGAAGGATGTTTGTGCGATATGTCGTAGGCAATCCGGTATTTATCATTCGAACATTATGGCGGTGTTTAAAGGGTCAGAAAAACCTACAAGAAGCTGCTCTGCTTGATGGTAAGAAGTAGGAGGAATGGAATTCGATGTGATTAAGAATATTCTTGAAAAAATAAGGTTGTTTTAAATTTATGAAAGCGATTTCTACTATTAATTTGGCTAGCTTTATTATCGCGGGTACAGAGAAGGCTGGTACAACGTCGATATTTACGTATCTAAGCACGCATCCATCGGTTTGCGGTTCAGCAGTCAAGGAAACAGATTTTTTTCGTAATTTATATACAGGTGATCCCAAAAAAGATACTGCTAATTACGCCAGTTATTTTGAGCGTTGCTCTCCTGAAATTCAGATTTTGATGGAAGCTTCACCGGGATATCTAGGTAGTGGTGCAGAAGTAGCAGCTCGTATCCATGCATTGGTGCCGGAAACCAAGCTTCTGTTCATATTACGAAACCCCATTGATCGGATATACTCCTCATTCAATTTTCATGTTGGGAAACTGAATCTTGATCCTAATATAAGCTTTGAGGAGTATATTGATAAGTGTATTGCGTATGACTCCGGTCAAGAAAAACCCGCTGAATTGGGCATTAAAGAATGGTATTTAAAGATCATCAGTTTTGGTCGGTATGTTGACTACTTGGAATATTATTATCAGCTATTTCCGGAAAATCAGATCAAGATTATGTTTTTTGAAGATATGGCTCAGGATATTGACGGTTTCATGCGGGAACTGTGTCAGTTCTTAGAGATTTCCCCAGACTTTTTCAATGGATATAATTTTAGACGAATTAATGTTACTTACGAAAGTAAGTTGAAATGGTTGCATAAGATCGCGGTCTACTTTAATACAAAGTCTGAACGATTTCTGCGGCAGCGACCTGAATTAAAGCAGTTTATGGTAAATTTATATAAAAAAATTAACCAAGCAAGAGAAGGATATGATGAAATTTCCGATGAAAGCCGTGATCGTTTAAAACAATATTACTTGCCCAGTATTGTGGCACTTCAGACGCTTATTAAAACAAAAAATATACCTTGGAATATTTGATCCACTTAGTAAAACAAACCAGCAGAAACGAAACTTACTGGCTGGCTTGTTTTCTTCTATCTAGTGTGCAATTAATGATGATTCAATTTCCGCAAAACTCCTCGCTACATTATTCTGTGGAATAACTGTACCAAGCTGTTTCTCAATTTGAGTCCAGGAGAAAATACCGCATATCCTAGGTGGCCCGATGGTGGGGTCGTCGATTACTAACGCATGCAAGCGATCGCTCTCGCGCAAACTTGCGACTATATTGCCAACTCTGGCATGCATCACTTCTTCCAATGGAATGGCTTCCAACTTATTCAACGGCGTCATCATATCCATCACTATAATTTCGCTGTGTTTTACGCCCCTTTCTTGGATAAAACGCATAGGTTTCTCACCCAGAATATCGGTTGCCGTGATAATTCCTGCCAGAGAATCGCTGTCATCTATCACCAAAAGCGTGCGCACACCACGTTGCATCATGTAAGTGTTGGCTATTTGCATTGTAATATAAGGAGATATGACGGCTGCTTGTATTGTGCGCAAATCAGTCATCACTTCAATTGCGGGAGATTTAAACGTTACTGGATTAGGGGATACGGGTTGGGAAACTTGCACTGTGCCTATAAGATACTGTACCGCGAGAGGCTTATATTCATTCATCATTTTGTGCACTCCTCAATCTTGGGTTGGAAGGGAATCACCTGATTTCAAAATAGATCATCGATCTTGAAAACGCACTTTACGCCGAAAATAATTTTCAATCAATAGTAATAATTCTATCAGGGATATACCTACTTTCGGCGATAAACCCATTGCACCAACGTATCCATGATGGCATGGGATTGTTCGGCTTGATCATGATTAATAAAAAAGACTATGACAACGCGTCGTCCCATCTCGTCAATCAAATACCCTGCCAACGCACGCACGTTATTCAATGTGCCGGTTTTCATATGTGCTAATCCCTTAATCGGAGTATCAGTAAAACGATTTTTCAGAGTTCCATCTACCGCAGCAATCGGCAAGGAGGCGATGAATTCCGGCATCACCGGACTATTGAAAGCGGCAAGCAATAGTTGCCCCATATGCCGGGCGCTGATTCGTTCCGTGCGCGATAACCCTGAACCATTCTCAATCATTAGTTCCGGAAAATTCAATTGCTTGCTGGCTAACCATCTTCTGACTGCTGCGTCCGATTTAGCCAAAGTGGCTGGTGAGCTATCAAATACCGAATTACCTGTGCCCAACGCTAAATACAATTGACGTGCTGCAATATTATTACTGAATTTATTGATACCACGGACAATATCTGACAACGGTGGTGAATGATAAATTTTGAGCGGTAATAGGTATTGCGGTGTTTGACCCCGGATGGCATTACCATCAAATATGCCACCTTGCTGTGTCCACAAGTGTTTGAACAAATCACGGGTATAAATAGTACTGTCATGCAGACTCAACATATACGATTGTTTTCCACAATGCCGGGAAAAACTACCATTCAGAACAATCGTAAAATTATTTTTGTTTCTTTTATCCGCAATTGCTTCAATCGTAAGAGAATTTTGCCAAATGCCGCATTTGTCTTGGGTGAGCTTTAGATTATTTTGTATTTGCAAAGATTCTGGGACAGGGTCAATCACGACACGTACAGAATTCTTTTCAGGTTGCGGAAACAAGTGGAGCGTAGATGCACGGTAATTGACCAGAAATGCTTCTGGCAGCACGTTGTAGGTACGATGGGGTTGTCCGTCAAACTCACCTGGATCCTCATGAGGAATCTCATAATACGAATGATCCAGAATCAGGTTGCCTTTAATTTCAAACAATCCGGTTTGACGCAAGCGGTAGATCAGCAGCCAGAAATTTTCCAGGTTCAGTTTGGGATCACCATAACCTTTTATGATTAGGTCGCCATATAGAATGCCATCGGTAATTTTCCCATTGGCATAAAGCTTAGTTTGCCAGGCATACGCCGGGCCCAACAATTCCAGTCCGGCATACGTGGTCAACAACTTCATTACCGAAGCCGGATTCATGCCTGAATCCGCATTGATTGTGAGCACTGGCTGGCTTGCGCCAATTTCATGGACATATACGCCTACCATCGTTTCCGGGATGGTTAGCTGTTGTAGTTTTTGTTTAACTACAAAAGGTAATTCATTGGCAAATATTGGAGCCGCTAATGTAGCAGTCATTCCAATTAAAAAACCAAGATATAAGCAAATCCTGGTCATTTTAATACTTCGCTTTCAGAACGATTACTTTGTGTCTTTGCACAGGGAAAATCCATCATCCCATCCCATGCGATATTGCTCCTCCGTGTCATATCGATTCAGGTCTTTAAAGGCCCAGCTTGTTCTTTTAGCGGTTTCACAACCATCGATATAACCTTGCTGAGTGCTCACCGGATAACCTGTCAGGTTATATTTGGGCTTAGTACTGTCGGGTAAAGGACCTGCTGGCCGCTCAGGTTTTTTTGCGGGAAACGGTTGTTTGGTGGAAATTCCGCTGCAGGCAGAAATAATGAGCACAGTTAGAATGATAAAAAGTGGTAAACGATAACGCATAGTAAATACCTTCAATAATTTCTAAGTAGCAAGTTACAAAACTGATTTCAATAATTTTCCCATCTCGGCTGGATTGCGTGTGACTCTGATTCCGCACGATTCCATTACTTCAAGCTTCTCTTGAGCTGTTCCCTTGCCACCGGAAATAATAGCGCCGGCATGCCCCATGCGTTTGCCGGGCGGTGCTGTCACACCAGCAATAAATCCGACTACGGGTTTATGCATATGATCTTTCACCCAACGTGCGCAGTCCTCTTCATCCGTGCCGCCGATCTCACCCACCATCAGTACGGCATCTGTTTCGTCATCATCATTGAACATTTGCAGTATATCCAGGTGTTTTAAGCCATTCACCGGATCACCACCAATACCGATGCAGGTGGATTGCCCAAGTCCCAGCGACATCAATTGTGCTACTGCCTCATATGTCAATGTACCCGAACGTGAAACCACACCAATCCGGCCTTTTTTATGAATATATCCCGGCATAATCCCTATTTTTACCTCATCCGGTGTAATAATTCCCGGACAATTTGGGCCAATCAATCGAGTTTTCTTGCCTTGCATTTTGTAGCGAGTAAGGATCATATCGCGCACCGGAATGCCTTCGGTAATGCAAATCACGAGATCCAATTCAGCTTCAACTGCTTCATCTATCGCTGCCGCAGCGAAAGGGGGGGGCACATAAATCACTGAAACATTGGCACCGGTTTGTTGCTTGGCTTCTTTGACGGTTGCATAAACCGGTATACCTTCGAAATTCTCGCCAGGCTTGCGAGGATTCACGCCTGCGACGAAGCATGCTTTGCCGTTGGCATAGTCGCGGCACATGCGCGTATGAAATTGGCCGGTTTTACCGGTAATACCTTGTGTCATTACACGACTGTTGTGATTGATCAGAATGGACATAGCAAAAGGATTCCTTATATGATGACTAGCATTGACATTGATAAGTTAGCTTACTTGGCTGCATTAACCGCTTTTTGCGCCGCATCAGCCATGTTATCTGCAGAAATGATTTTCAGCCCGGAATCCGCCAGAATTTTCTTTCCAAGATCAACATTGGTACCTTCCAACCGTACCACCAATGGCACCTTGAGCTGCACATCACGAGCGGCTGCTACTATACCTTGCGCAATTACATCACATTTCATAATGCCGCCAAAAATATTAACCAGAATTCCTTGTAGCTTAGAATTGCGCAGCATCAGCTTAAACGCTTCAGTTACCTTTTCCGCCGTTGCCCCACCGCCAACATCGAGAAAATTGGCGGGATTGCCACCATATAGTTTGATGATATCCATTGTCGCCATTGCCAAGCCTGCACCATTTACCAGGCAGCCAATATTACCGTCCAAAGGAATATAGGATAATTCGTGTTTCGATGCTTCAATCTCCACTGGGTCTTCTTCATCCAAATCACGCAATGCGACGATCTCGGGATGACGAAACAGTGCGTTTTCATCAAAATTCATTTTGGCATCGAGTGCCATTACCTGCTGCTCTGAAGCCAGTGCCAATGGATTGATTTCCAACAATGATGCATCAGTCTCATCAAATGCTTGATATAAGCCTTGCAATAAGGTAACAGCACCTGGCAAACTTTGCTTAGGGATACCAATTTTTTGCGCAACTTCTTCAGCCTGCTGTTGACTTAAACCCGTGATTGGATCAATAAACACTTTATGAATTTTCTCGGGTGCTTCAACTGCAACTTTTTCAATTTCCATGCCACCTTCCGAACTTGCCATCAAACAAACGCGTTGTTGGCCGCGATCCACCACCATGCCGACATAGAATTCTTTTTCTATTTGTATACCCTGCTCGATAAAAAGTCGATGGACTATTTGTCCTTCCGGGCCAGTCTGGTGAGTTATTAGGCGCATATTCAGAATTTCGCTCGCATGCTGACGTACCTCATCCAATGACTTGGCTACTTTTACTCCACCACCCTTCCCGCGCCCACCGGCATAAATCTGTGCCTTTACTGCCCACACATTACCACCTAATTGCTGCGCAGCTTGTACCGCCTCGTTAACACTGAAACAGGCGACACCCTTTGGTGTGATCACATTATATTTGCGTAAAATTTCTTTGGCTTGGTACTCGTGAATCTTCATGGGCATGTCCTCATCGGAATGATTTAGAATATCAAGATTCGAAGTATAACCTAATCATCAATAATGATTCGATTTCACTATCTCACGAATAATAATACGCATTTATTTATGTCACTTTTGACGAGCTTACTGACTGTCCCGCTAACTACTAAGGTAGTGAATCACCATAATAAAAAACCCAAAGCTTTATTCAGTATTTGTTCAGACTAACACAGCTAATATAGCTATAAATGGGAAATCAAAAGGCGGGGGATATATGAAAAAATTTAAAATCACATGTATAGCAATTGCGCTATGCAGCGTCTTTTTAATAAGCCCTGTAGGAGCTGAAGATGGCGGAGGCTTTGACGGGGGGGGGGGTGATGGAGGTGGCTTCGACGGTGGTTATGATGGAGGAGGTTTCGATAGTGGCTACGATGGTGGAGACTTCGACGGAGGGGGTTATGACGGAGGCTACGATAGTGGAGGCTATGACAATTTTGATGATGGTGGTTTTGATTCTGGAGATTACTATGATCAGAGTAGTGGTTTCGAAGAGAGTTATGATCAAGGTGATTTTGGGCAAGACGATGCATTTTATCCAGATAATGCGTTGGATCAACAAGAAAGTATCGATTTTGCCGATGATTTAAACTCAGAAAACGACTTTAATCAAACGGATGATTTTGGTGTGAGTAATGATGCTGACATAAATATTGACGCCGCGCAAGGTAATGAGATTGCACCAGGATCTTTCCAAGATAACTTGGCGACTCCCGATGAATCGAGCGAAATTGGAACATCTGCTCAAGGCGATGATGTTAATCAAGCTGACCCTACTGCCCAGAACGCAATTAATGACAATAATTCTGACTCTGGCAACGAAGTTGCTCAAGACAGCGCTGTTTCACAAAATACCGAGGCTCCAGATAATCAAACCACTGAGAATAATGATTCAACGGGAACCGACCCATCGGCTCAAGTTGACGGAACAAATCAGGATAGCTCCAACACTCAGAATGTGAATATACAAAACAACGTACAGACAGATCAAAATACTGCAAACCATCATAATTCTGATCACCACCATGGACATCATCACCATTTCGATGGATTTGGTTTGGGATTTGGTCTAGGATTGGGATTAGGCTGGGGATTCGGCCCAAGTTGGGGCTGGGGGCCAGGCTGGGGTTGGGGTCCTGGTTGGGGGATTGGTTATGCTGGTTTTGCACCCTTTAATAGCTTTGGTTTCTACAATACTTGGGGAAGCAGCCGCTTCTATAATAATTATGCGTTTGGCCCTCATCGGCGATTTGAAAGTTATTACCCATTAGGTGGTTATCCAGTAGGCGTTGTCACTGCGCCAGTAATGCAAAGACCAATATATGTTCAGCAAAATACTGCGCCTCGGCCAGCCACTGTGCAAAGAAATAATTATTGGTACTATTGTCGTAATCCGGAAGGATATTATCCGTATGTTAAGCAATGCTCCGGTGAATGGATAAAAGTGCCTCCGCAACCATCCTGATATTATTGAAAACTTGTATCCGATAAAATTAGATCATGGGCTTCACCATATTGACTTAAAATAACATTTTGTTTAAGAGTGATAAAGCGAGAAAAATATATGAGTGAAGAGCAAAAAAACTTAGAAGTTACGACGGATGAATCACAAAGTGCACGCTTGCGAATCTTTATAAGTTGGGTTGTGGTAGTTATCTTGACCTGTTTTGGAGCATTCATGCTGTATAAGCTGACCAATTTTCATAATACACCAGGTGATTACTGGAAAAATATGGTTAAAGAGCAGTTCCCGGTATTAATTGGATTACCTATGGCTGGTCTCGGCTCGCTTTTTGTCACACTGATTTTGCGAATATCGACAGGACCAATGGAATTTGAAATAGGTGGCCTTAAATTTAAGGGAGGCGCGGCTCCTATTGTTTTTTGGATTATTTGTTTTATGGTTATTGTTTTGTCTATTAATCTACTGTGGCAAAAATAATCGAAGCACAACCCACTCAAAGAGTTTCAATGAGATCCAGTATCCATCCGGGAAAAATACCCAATCCGATGATAAGTAGACTGCTAATAATCACGATGGATAATGTTCCTTGGGAAAGATGAATGACATCCTGTTTTGTAGATTTTTCTCCATAAAATACAATTAGGATACGTAAGTAATAATAAAAAGAGAGTGCCGTATTGATCACCGCTATGACTGCAAGTATAAGGTAACCAGCCTTGATCGCGGCGCCAAAGGCGAGTAGTTTGGCAATAAATCCTGCTGTTGGAGGAAGGCCTGCGAGAGCCAGCAAACATATCCCTATGGCTATACCCAGTGTAGGGTGACGTCGTCCCAGTCCACGATATTCTTCCAAATTTTGGCGATCCTGGTCGGGGCGAGAAAATGCAGCTACAACAGCAAAAATACACAGATTCATCAGTGCATAGGTTAAAGCATAGTAAATAGCAGCGTCACGGCCCAGGGAATTCCCTGCTGACAGCGCAACCAGAATATAGCCGAGATGGGCGATGGACGAATAGGCTAGTAATCTTTTCAAATTCTGCTGATACAGTGCTAGTAAATTACCAACTATCATAGTGACTACGGCAAGAATCCCTAATAATGGCAGTAAAGCTTCCCATATATTTTGTAGTTGTAAGCACAATAACCGGATCAGAAACACCAATACTGCCACCTTTGCAATGCTAGCGAATAGTGC
Source organism: Nitrosomonas sp. (assembly GCF_022842015.1). Classification (GTDB taxonomy): domain Bacteria; phylum Pseudomonadota; class Gammaproteobacteria; order Burkholderiales; family Nitrosomonadaceae; genus Nitrosomonas. Next base: position 69,481 of record NZ_JALHQJ010000001.1, read on the forward strand.
CGTTATCGGAGCGGGCGCGGCCTGGTAAATGTCAGGCGCCCACATATGAAAAGGCACCAGCGCGAGTTTGAATCCAACGCCAACCAGGATCAGGGTTGCAGCGACTATCAGTAAATAATTGTCGGTAGTTATCGAACCCAGCGCTGCCAGATTCAGTGTGCCAGTACTGGCATAAGCTATAGTGATTCCATATAGAAAAAAAGCAGCTGCAAAACCAGCAAGTATGGCATATTTCACGCCACCTTCAATTGCACCACTTCTCGTAGGCTTCCAAGCGACTAATGCAAAAAGTGGCACAGCCAGGATTTCTAGTCCAACAAATGCCGTAACAAGGTTATGCGAGGTCACGAGCAAAGTCATTCCCAAAGTTGCAAATAGGATCAGGCTCAAATATTCTTCTCGCACTTCATTCTTGGTGGGTGCATAGTTAAAAGAGAGAATTATGATGGCTACAGCACCAAACATAAAAAACTGAGCAAACAGTCGTCCTAAATTGTCAATGATCAGCATGTTGTTCACCGTTTGCGGTGTTTCCCAGAGCACAGTGGTTGCAGCCCCAAGCAATAGAAACATCGCCGAAACCGTCGCTAAGGTTCGCGTAGAGACATGCTGCGGCCAAATACCTAGCGCCAGTACCGTCAGCCCGCCCAATATGAGTACAATGAAAGGTGCCAGGCTAATCAGATCTGCGGAGTGCATCTTCTATTCCTACCAATGTTGCAGTATTTAATTCGATAATAACGCTTGCAGGAACTTGCAAATAATTCAAGAAAGGAGCCGGGTACAGCCCGAGCCAAAGCACAGTGATTGCCAGTAACCCAAGTATCAGCATTTCGCGGTGATCAAGATCGCTCCATGCGTGTTCGCTACTTAATTCACCCAACATGGCGCGTTGGTACATCCATAGCAAATAAATAGCGCTTGCAACAACGCCCATGGCGCCTGCTATGGCAAGTCCGGCTGAAACTTGGTATACACCGGCAAGAACCAGAAATTCACCGACAAAATTGGCTAAACCCGGCATGCCCATGGCTGAGAGTGTGAAAAGCAGCAGCATAGCACCCATGCGTGGCATGGGTGCCAGCAGACCGCCCATACAGGGCAGCAGGCGGGTGTCGACTCGTTCTTCCAGCATACCAATAATGGCAAACATTGCGCTTGTTGTCACGCCGTGAGCAAGCATCAGAAGCATAGCGCCGTGCAAGCCTTCCTGATTCCAGGCATAGATGCCAAATACGACAAAACCGAGATGACTGATAGAAGAATAGGCGATCAGGCGTTTCATGTCTTCTTGCACCAGAGCCAGTAAGGCGCCGTAGAGAATTCCGATAACACCCAAAACCATAGCAAATGGCGCAAAATCTACAGAAGCTTCGGGGAAAAGCGGCAAGCAAAAACGTAACAGGCCATAGGCACCTGTTTTCAGTAACAGGCCAGCGAGAATGATACTGCCTGCTGTTGGAGCTTCTGTATGGGCGTCAGGTAACCAACTGTGGATGGGGAAGAGTGGAATTTTTACAGCGAATGCTACGAAAAATCCGAGCATTAACCACATTCCGGTATTGCCAGGTAGATTGGTGTGCAGTAGCTCAAAGTAATTGAATGTGTAAATGCCGGTTTGTTCGCCATGAATAAAATATAATCCCAGAATAGCCACCAGCATCAATAAAGAGCCGGTAACCGTAAAAAGAAAGAATTTGTAGGCGGCGTAGAGCCGTCGTTCATGGCCCCATAATGCGATCAGAAAATACATCGGCACCAGCATGAGCTCCCAGAATACGTAGAACAATATTAGGTCCAATGCTAGAAAGACGCCCATGATGCCGGCTTGGGTTGTGAGTACTAGTGCGGCAAAAGTAGGCCAGTTATGGCGAATTGAGTTCCATGACACCAGTATCGCTATCGGGACAAGTAGTGCAGTCAGTAGTACCAGCAACAGGCTGAGGCCATCCATGCCCAGCAGAAACTGAATACCCATTATCGGAATCCAGGGAGCTTGGACTATATACAGGTAGCCATTTGAATCAGGGCTTGCGCTCCACCAAAGACCCAGTGCAATCAATAGCTCGGCAACGGTAATGGCCAGTGCAATCCAGCGAACAGAGGCTGCAGAAAATCGGCCTGTCAGCCCAACTACGAGCGCTCCTGACAAAGGCAGAAATATTAAAACGCTTAACCAATACATAGTATTCTCACCATAACCAATAGCTCAACAAGAAGACGGCTCCAGCACTGATCATCAAGGCATAGCGAGTTAACAAGCCATTTTGTGTGGCGCTGAGCCGTGCATATCCGAAACGGAGTCCTGCTAACAGGCCATTAATGCTTTTATCCAGTACACCGTGCTCTACGCCACTGCGACAGGCAGTGGCAAAGATCAGGCAAGCATGTGTCAACTTTTGCAGTGTTCCCTCAACTAAAAGAGTGTCAGTGTTTTTTAGAAAGCGTGCTAGGCTGAAATAAGGTTGTATCAACATGGTTTGGTATAGAGCATCGAAACCCCAGCCTCTACGTAAAAATACTATTATGGGCAAGGAATGGCCAATCTGTTTACGGCGAACTAGAACAAAAGCTAATACGATACCGATTAATGGCAGCAGGCTGGTGATGAATTGCAGGCTGTAAGCAATCGCAAGCGGAGGAAGAACTACTGACTTGAATTCATCTTCTAACCACGTGCTCCACAGGTGGGGAGCTGGCCAACCTTCTGGAAACTCAACAAATCCGCCAATAAGGCTGAAGAGGGCTAAGATAAGCAATGGCCATGTCATTGAGCCGGAAACTGATGGCATTGAAGCGCTGGATTGAGAGCCCTGAAAAACAAGAAAATAAACACGAAAGATATAAACTGCGGTCAACAGTACACCGAAAGCTGCAAAAACCCATAATAAAGGACCTGCAGGCGCCGACCATGTGGCGGTAAGAATGGCTTCTTTGCTATAAAATCCGGCGGTAATTAAGGGAAATCCTGCTAACGAAGCAGCGCCGATCAGAAAGGACCAGCGAACCAGAGGTGAGTGATTGCCAAGTCTACCCAGATTATGAATATTGTGTTCATTTCCGCTAGAGTGGATCACTGTTCCTGCTGCCAGGAACAACAAGGATTTAAAAAAGGCATGCGTAACCAGGTGGAACAGTGCCAGTGCATAGGCGCCACACCCCAATGCTAAAAACATATATCCGACCTGACTGATAGTGGAGTATGCCAATATCCGTTTAAAATCATTTTGCGCCAGAGCAGCACTGGCTCCATAGATAATTGTTATCGCGCCAATGGCTGCCACTGACCACTGAACATGAGGCGCCAGCTCGAACAAAGGATAAGTACGGGCGATTAAATAGACTCCGGCTGTGACCATGGTGGCGGCGTGAATCAACGCAGAGACCGGGCTAGGACCAGCCATGGCGTCCGGCAACCAGACCTGAAGTGGTAACTGCGCCGATTTGCCGATAGCTCCGCCAAGTATCAGTAGTGCTGTTAGTATTGCCAGTTGTGAACCCGCTTCCCACTGTGCAGCGGCATTTGCAAGCAGATATGACAGCGACAGATCGTTAAACTGGCTGTACAAAAGAAAGATACCGAGTGCTAGTGACATATCGCCGATACGAGTGGTGATGAATGCTTTGCGTCCTGCGCTGGCCCGCATTGGTTCATGATACCAAAAGCCGATTAGGGCAAAAGAGCAGAGTCCGACCAGTTCCCATCCCAGATAGAGAAGCAGCAGATTATCAGCAAGTACCAGAATGAGCATACCTGCGAGAAACAAGTTGAGGAAAAAATAGTAGCGGCGTTGATCACTGTCTTCGGCCATGAAACTTATCGAGTAGATATGAATTAGTAGGCCGACACCGCTTACCACGCTCACCATTATCAGAGCAAGGCGATCCAGGATAAATCCTATCGTTGGATTCCAGTCCCCCACCGCTATCCAGGTGTAAAGCGTTTGTTGTAATGGCTGGCTGGTAGCGGCACCGGCCAGCCATGTCAGCAGCACGACTAGAAAAGCAATGGCTGCAGCGCAAGTAGCCATGATAGCGAGATGTCTACGTTGCAGTAGCCCTCCCAACAAGGCAATTATCAGTGCGCCCAACATGGGTGTGCCAGGAATCAACCACAGAAACTGACTCATGGCGGCTCACCTCGAGTATCATCCTTGAGCTGGGTGAGCATATCTATTTGTGTTACTTTGAAGTGTTCATAGGCCAGCCATACCAGAATCAGCGCTACGGCCAACTCAGCAGCAGTTACTACCATCAGGAAGATGGTCAGTACCTGACCATCAGCATTATTCCAGTATTGGCCAGCCGCTACGGCTGTCAAAGCCGCTCCGTTGAACATGACTTCCAATCCCATCAATATGAAGAGCAGTTCGCGTCGCAGCAGTATGATCAAGAGCCCTAGGCTAAACAACAGCGCTGCAATAATAAGACTATGAGTTAGAGGAATCATGAACGCCCTTTGCGGCTAAGATAAAGAGCGGCAACAAGTGCTGCCAGTAGTAGAACTGCAGCGGCTTCTACTAGCACAAGATATGGTCCGAACAGTGCATGCCCTACTGCTTTAGGTTCGATTGCCGTCATTTCATTTGTTTCTTCTGCTGGATATCTGTTGAGTAATAGCATGAGTTCCAGCCACAGAATGAGCGCCAGGATTGCAGGCCCTTTCCATCCAGAGGGTAGAGACAACGACTGATTTCGCTCGGATCGCAGGTTCATCACCATAATCAGAAAAAGAAACAACACCATGATTGCACCTGCGTAAATCATGACTTGCAGTGCCGCCAGTAGCGGTGCACCGAGGAGAAAGAATATCAGTGCCAATGCCAATAATGAGATAACGAGATAAAGCGCAGCATGCACCGGGTGGCTTACTTTCAATATCGCACCGGCAGCAAGCACCGCGATGGCGGCAGTGAGGTAGAAAATCACTTCATACATAAGCTGTCTTTATTGGATTACTGGTTGCTGTCATGATTTCTACTCGCTTCGTTCAGTTCGTGGTCAATTATTCTTTTGTCAGGGCAAATTATTATCACGATCCACAGGCGACGTGTCACCCTTAGCTTCGCCGATGGCTTTGCCGGGTATTGCCACACCGGCGTGCCGATAAAAATTATAGTCCGGATGCTTTCCCTGCCCATCAATCAGCAATTGGTTCTTCTCGTATACCAGGCTTTCATGATGCCGCTCACACATTTCGAAGTCCGGTGTAAGCTGAATAGCTAGTGTTGGACAGGCTTCTTCACAAAAACCGCAAAAAATACAGCGGCTGAAATCGATAGAAAAGGTTTCTGGGTAGCGGCGGCCATCGTTATTTTGATGGGCCTGCAGATGAATACAGTCTACCGGACAGACAGCCGAGCATAAGTAACAGGCGACACAACGCTCTTCGCCGTCAGGGTCACGTGTCAGCACAATGCGTCCACGCCAGCGTAAAGGTAACGATCGCTTGATGTCTGGATACGATACTGTTTCACGTTTCACAAAAGCATGACGCAGAACCGCCCATAGTGAATGGCCTAATCCTTTGATCAGCGCTAATGTGTAATCGTTTGTCTGTTTTTTATTCATGATTATTAACCTTCCATCCAGAACAGTCCTAGAAAAGCTGTAACCAAAAGATTGATCAAGGCTGCCGGTAATAGGAATTTCCAGCCACAGTTCATAAGTTGATCATAACGCAGTCGGGGCAGGCTGGTACGCAACCAGAAAAATAGGAAAATTAATGTCAGTGTCTTTAGCATAAACCAGAAGACACCGGGTATCCAAGGACCATGCCAGCCACCCAGAAACAGTACCGTTATCAACACCGCGATGAGCAGTACGCCGATATACTCACCTAGATAGTAGAAAGCAAATTTGATGTCACCGTATTCAGTATTGTAGCCGGAGGCCAACTCGTTTTCTGCTTCGGGAAGATCGAATGGTAAGCGATTAGTCTCGGCAATGCCGCACACGAGAAAGATTATAAATCCAATGGGTTGTAAAATAATAAACGGTAATTCCTGGGCCGCGACAATATCCACTAGGCTGAAAGAACCGCTTAATATAATGACACCCATGAGCGCAAGTCCCATAGGCAATTCGTAGCTGATCATCTGTGCGGCGGAGCGTAAGCCGCCGAACAGTGGATACTTGCTGTTGGATGCCCATCCGCCGAGCATGATGCCGTAAACCCGCAGCGAGGAAAGCGCCAGTATAAATAACAATGCAATATTGAGATCCGCCAACCACCAATCATCGCTCACTGGTACGACAACAAAGCTAAGCAGTGCGGTGAAAGGCACGATAATGGGAGCAATGATATAAATGTTCCGATCGGCAAAAGGTGGCACGAAATGTTCTTTGGTTAACAGTTTGAGAAAGTCAGCAATGGGTTGCAACAAGCCAAAAGGACCGGCGCGATTAGGACCAAGACGATCCTGCAGCAGGGCGAGTATCTTGCGCTCGCCATATACCATAAGTGCAGCGATAAACAACAGTCCCAGCAGCGCTAGTCCCAGGCTGGAAAGCGCGAGCAGCCATTGGGCGAAATTCATAAAACCTGCTCCAGTTCGAGTAAATCGCCGTGACCGACACCTAATTGGGCAAGCACGTTGCGTGCAATGGCAATTGTACCGGTTGCCACACCCTGATTAAGCTGCACAGGTAGAACCATTGAGCCGGAAGAACCACGCAACTTTATTTGCGAACCATTCTTAATGCCTGCATCAATGGCTGAGGTCGGTTCGATCATCGCGACAGTTTCAGGTATAAGTACCATCAGGCCTGGTGCAAAGCTGGCAAGTGCTTCATCGCCATACCAGCTTGTTAAAGCAGCTTGCCACATACTACTGCAGGATTCTTGAGCTGAATGTACGGGTGGAGTGGTAGGCATGGGCAAGGAGGGGGCGATTATCAGTGATCCCGTTGTGCCGGGTTTGGGTATTTCAAAGTCGGAAAAGATATCACCTAGCACAGATGGAGCAGCTTGTAAGGAGTGACCAAGATACTGACCCAGATCTGTAATTACTTCAGCTACGCTGGGAAGGTATTCTGGACGATGAAAGACGGGCGCGAAGCCTTGAGCACGCCCTTCATAATTGATGAAAGTGCCGCCACGCTCTGTCCAGGCGGCTACTGGAAACAGAATATCTGCTGCCTTTGCAGTAGCGGTCAAAATGCAATCGAGAACGATAAGAGCGCTAAGGTTGCGGCAGGCGGCACGCCAGCGCGGACCAAAACGTGAGTCACCGAGTGGATCATTGCCAGCAACAATCAGGATCCGGATCTGACCGGCTTCAACTGCTTCAAGCATAACCATAGCACTGCCTGCAGGTGATAGTAGAGCAGCTCCGTAAGCATTTGCTCCAGAAAATGCGTATGCGAGTCTGGTGTCTGATCCAAGTGCAGTGGCCAGTTTCGCAAGTATAGGCACCTCTTGGGCAGTCAGAGTTTCGATGGCACCAATCAGCAGTAATTTCCGGGCTCCCATCAGAGACGCTACGATATCTGTCATTGGCGTCTCAGTCATGTCTTCGGTTGCAGATTGAGCATTTATCAGTTGATACAAACGCGATAGTGTTGTGCGCATCTCTTGTGGCGATACGGTCATTGCAGTAGTTGCGAATTGTGCCAATGGCGTGGGGCTGCTGTGCAGTAATGCTAGTTTGGCGCCTTTACGGTAAGCCTGGCGCAAGGCCAGATCGATCATAGGCGCATAGGCGGTTAGATCGCCAATAATTAATGCTGCATCTATTAGTTCTATTTCCGCAAGGGATGGTGCGTTACCTGTATTTTGAAGTGAACTGACGGCTGCGATTGTTGCTGTTTCTAGTTCGGGATCGCTGAATGCAGTATAGATACCGCCTAAGGTGTTCAATAAGGCCTGCAGCATTGCGTTACCTTCCAGATCCTCCCGTGCCGATCCGAGTCCTCCGATGCAATCTTGAGCTGATTTGATCTGTGATGCAGCGGCGGTAAGCGCATCATGATAACTCGTATCTGCACCTGAAGCACGCGGTGCTAACGGCCGGGCACTGTGTTCGCTGTACTGATGGCCATAACGGCCACGGTCACAGATAAACCACCGGTTGAGTTCAGGATGAGCACGATTGCGCACGCGGCGCAGGGTGCCATCTCTTGCGCCAGGCAAAGTATTGCAGCCAACGCTGCAATGGGGGCAGATGGAAGGTGCGGTTTTCAAGTCCCAAACCCTGGCAAAGTGCTGCCGAAATATGGCATCGGTAAAGACCCCAGTCGGGCAAATTTCCACTAAATTGCCGGCGAAAGGATTCTCCAATGGACCGTCCTGAAAGCGGCCAAAATAAACTTCATTGCGCAGGCGCATTGCGCCGAGATCGTTGCCTAGCGCATAGTCCTGGTAAAATCGGGTGCAGCGATAACAGGTAATGCAGCGGTTCATTTCATGGTGAATCAAGGGGCCTAAATTCTGATTCGAGAAGGTGCGTTTGCGGCCGCGGTAGCGGCGATAGGGAGGGCCACAAGCGACGGTCATATCCTGCAAATGACATTCTCCACCTTCATCACAGATTGGGCAGTCATGAGGATGGTTGATCATCAAGAATTCGATTACGTGCTGCCTTACCTGCTGTGCTGCAATGGCAGAAATGGAGACTTCAAGCCCGTCTTCTAAGGGCTCTAGGCAGGCCATTGCAATCCGTGGAGCTTTGCTGGAATCTTTGGGGGTGATTTCCACTGCACAGAGACGACAGGCACCAAGGCTACCAAGCGCAGCATGGTAACAGAAATGAGGGATTTCTAGATTTGCTTCCAGCGCAGCCTGGAGGATGTTGTCTCCTGGTTTAAAGGGGATGATATGACCGTCAATCAGAATTGTACCCATGATTATGCCCTTTTCTTATTAGTTTCGTTAAACGGACAATGACCTGTTATGACATGGTGCTCGTAATGATCGTGAAAGCATTTCAGGCTGCTGACGAGTGGCATCACCGCACCTGGCGCAAAGGCGCAAAAAGATTGTGAGGCAATTGTGGCGCACAGTTCATCCAGGAGCGCCAAGTCATCAGCTCGACCTGCACCGGAACTGATGATAGTCAGAATCTGTGTCAGATAGGGCAATCCGTCTCGGCAGGGCGTGCAAAAACCACAGGATTCACGCGCAAAGAAACGCATCAGGTTCAACGTAACTTCAACCGGGCAGGTGGCGTTATCCAAAACAATGATACTGCCTGTGCCAAGCCTTGATCCTGCTACTGCGATAGGATCAAAATCCATTGCCACATCAAGGTGTTCGGGTAACAAAAAGGCTGTCGATGCGCCACCTGGCAAAAAACCGAGTAGTGTTCTGTCTTCATCAAGGCCGCCAGCATGTTCGAAGATCAATTCCCGCGCCGGCGTGCCGCATGGCAGTTCAAACAGGCTTGAATGCTTTACTTTTCCGCTGACACAAAATAATTTGGAACCGCAACCACCATTGACACCAAGCTTACGAAACCAGTCCGCACCATTGAGCAGAATATGCGGCACATTGATCAGTGTTTCGACGTTATTTGTGGTGGTGGGCTGCCCCCATAAACCATGTGTGCTGGGTCGAGGTATCTTGGGGCGGGGGTTGGGCCGCCTGCCTTCGATGGCGTTAATCTGTGCGGTTTCTTCACCACAGATATAGCGTCCGCCACTCAGATGCGCTTCGATCTGTAGATTAAAGCCGCTACCCCTGATGTTAGTTCCCAACAACCCGGCTGTTTCTGCTTCCTGAATAGCTTGATTCAAAGCATTTCCGCCTTTGGCGTACTCGCCCCGGACAAATATGAGAGCACGTTCGGCCTGAAGTGCGAAGGCGGAAACAATGACTGATTCAATGATCTGATGAGGGCCGCCATAAAGCAAGTAACGATCCTTGAAAGTGCCAGGCTCAGACTCATCCAAATTACAGATCAGGTAGCGTGGCGATGGTGCATCAGCACCTCGCAAACGCCACTTCAGGCCGCATGGAAAACCTGCGCCACCGCGGCCGCGCAGATTAGCGGCTTCAACTATGCCAATAATCTTTTCAGGCTTGAGATCAAAAGCTGCAGTTAAACTGCGGTAGCCGCCGGTTGCTTGGTAAGCGGCCAGGTTCAGTGGAGCGGCTGGTTCAAGATGGCGAGTCAGTAAAGCTTCCATGGCGCGCTAATCCTCTTTCTGCAAGCGTTGCAGCAGTGCTTTCAGAGATGCATCGTTCAATGGCCCCAACGCTTCTCCGTCGACAAGTGCTGCGGGCGCCTTGTCGCACAGACCCAGACAAATGCCGGGTAAAACGGTAAGAGCGCCATCCGGAGTAACCGTGCCTAAAGACGTACGGATATATTCTTCGGCTGCTGTCAATAACTGATCTGCACCGCGCATGCTGCAGCAAACGCTGTCACAGATTCGAACAATGTGACGGCCTGTAGGTCGGCGATAAATGAGGCTGTAAAATGTGGCCAGTTCTTCTACTTCGGCTGTAGATAGGCCGGTAATCTGTGTAATTTTCTTAATTGCCGCATCGTCAAGATAGCCCAATTCGGCTTGCAGTGCCTGCATTGCCGGTATTGCCGTTGCCCGGCGCTTGGGGTGGGTACGTGGCAGGTGGAGCAGATCTTTTTGCAATCCTTTCAATATATTATTCATGTCCGTAATCCCTTTAGCGATCGATGTCGGCCAGGACATAGTCGATTGATCCAAGTATAGCGATCAAGTCTGCCAGAAGATGTCCTGTTGCAAGTGATGCAAGGGCCTGCATGTGCGGGAAAGAAGGCGTACGAATGCGCAGGCGGTATGGATGTTCCGTGCCGTTGCTGACGACAAAATAGCCGTTCATCCCCTTGGGGGCTTCGGTGATAAACAGGCTTTCTCCGGATGGAAAGGCCATCCCTCGCCCTACGGTAATGAAATGGTGGATTAGTGTTTCAATATCCTTCAATGTTGCTTCCTTGCGCGCAAAGGCATAGCGTGCTTGGTCGGAAAGAATCGGGCCGCTAGGCATGTTTTGCATGGCTTGTTCAACGATATGAAGGCTTTGACGGATTTCTTCCAGACGCACTTCGGCGCGGGCCAGAGAATCGCCTTCGTTAGCGGTAGGCACTTCGAAATCATACTGCTCATAACCACTGTAGGGACGGCGTTTGCGTAAATCCCATGCGAATCCGCAGGCTCGGAGATTAGGTCCGCTGAATCCCCAGTCGATCGCTTGTGCGGTGGTGAGGACGCCAATGCCGCGAGTACGCAGGCGCATGATGGGGTTGCTTGTGAGCAGTGCCTGATACTCATCTATCGCAGCAGGCATGCGTTTCAGAAATTCTTGTAATGCTTTGTGCCAACCTTCGGGCAAATCCATTGCTATGCCGCCGATGCGAAAAAAAGCTGGGTGCATACGTCCGCCCGTAATCAATTCAATTACATCGAACAGATATTCACGATCTCGGAATGCATAAAAGGGAGGCGCCAAAGCGCCCAAATCATGAGCGTAGCTGGCCAACCAGACCAGATGGCTGGAAATGCGGAACAATTCACAAAGCATCACACGGATTACCTGCGCACGCTCCGGAACCGTAATTCCCGCAAGTTGTTCTACCGCCAGTAGGTAGGGCAGTTCATTTTGTACGCCGGATAGATAGTCTATGCGGTCAGTATAAGGAATGTAGCTGTGAAAGGTTTGGCGCTCGGCCATTTTTTCTGCGCCACGGTGATGAAACCCAATATCAGGACGTACATCACAGATCTCTTCGCCTTCCAGCCGCACGATCAGACGTAGCAAACCATGCGTGCCGGGATGTGTGGGCCCAATATTGAGGGTCATTTCCTCAGCGATATTTGCTGGTTCGTGATAATCCTCGGCGCGGTAACTTTCCATAATCTCACGATAACGTGCCTCAGGCAGCTGATAGGGCGGCATTTCTGTCGCACGATTAGGATGTTCTTTGCGTAAGGGATGGCCTTCCCAATATTCGGGCATTAGAATACGTTGCAGATTGGGGTGGTCGTCTACGTGGATCCCGAACATGTCATAGAGTTCACGTTCATACCAATTGGCGGCATTCCAGATAGTACAAATGCTGGGCAATACAGGGTCTTCTGCTGGCAAATTGACTTTTATGCGTAAATCAGTGTTTCCGGATAGGGATAGAAGTTGATAGAACACGGTCAATCCGCCATTTCTTTTTGTTTCGTCTATTGCAGACAAATCAAAAAGCATCTCAAAATGGGGCGTTGCCTCATGCTTGAGAAATTTAAGCGTCTCGGTAATACGTTCCGGCAGTACAGATAAGGTGTTGACTCCGTCACAGGGCAGTTTGCTGGAAACCGCGTTAAAACGCGACTCTAATTGCGAGATAAGCACCATTTCTCCATCAGTCATCAATTATTCCTCGATTCTCAGGCCAAGCGGTCGGCGTTCGTTGCCAATTGATTCCTGTAATAAGACTAATCCTTGTAATAATGCTTCCGGTCGTGGAGGACAGCCCGGCACATAAACATCCACCGGCAAAATCTTGTCTATTCCCTGAACAACGCTGTAGATATCGTACATGCCCCCGGAATTGGCGCATGAGCCCATGGAGATAACCCATTTAGGTTCGAGCATCTGATGATAGAGTCGTAGGATCATGGGTGTCATTTTGATGAACACCGTTCCCGAAATAATTAACAGGTCGGCCTGCCGTGGTGAGCCGCGCATTACTTCGGCGCCGAAACGGGCTATGTCGTGGCGCGGTGTGAATGTTGCCATCATCTCGACGAAACAGCATGAAAGGCCAAAATTGAACGGCCATAGTGAATATTTTCGTCCCCAAGAAACGGCTTCTTCTAGTTTGCCGAAAATGGCTGTTAAAGGCCCCTGGTTGTTTTGTCCGGAGTCCATGCCAAACCTCCTTTTCGCCATTCATAAATTAAGCCGAATAGCAGAATGATGATAAACACACAGGCGCCAATCACGCCCTGTGCACCCAACTCCCAGTAAGTTGCAGCCCAGATAAACAGGAAGGCTGCTTCAATATCGAATATCAGAAAAGAGACTGCAACTACATAGAAACGTACGGGCACATGGGCGCGTGCATCACCTGTTGGAGGAATGCCGCACTCATAGGGCTGTTCCTTGTCCCACTGTGAGCGGTATCCCCCCAGCCAACGCGAAAGCCATAACAGACCTGACAGCGCGAACAATACAAGTAGCGCAAAAAGACCAATAACAGTAGCGGGTGACAGGTTTTGCATTGCAGCATCCCCTATGACTTTATGAACGGTTTTCGGAATTGTCTGTAATAGCTTCATTCATGCCGGTTAATTTCTGCAGTCAGAAGCATCGGAGCAGTTGAAAACATACGACCACGTTCAGGAAAGAACTGCTTCACTGAAAAACTACGGTAAGTTTAATCGCTTGTCAAGTGAAAGAATTGTTGTCATTTCTCATAGGTTATGCGTTCGCTGAACCTAGATGCTATGCTAGAATTATTGTTTTGATATGAATAAAAGCCAGATTTATTTTGCAGGAAAAAGGAGGTGTTGCCATGAAAACCGTAAGACAGTTATTGGATGAAAAAGGACATGAAGTTAAAATTGTATCTCCTGAAGATTCGCTCATTGATGCTATGCAGCAAATGTCCGCCAACAACATTGGTGCATTACTGGTAATGGACGATGGCAAATTGGTAGGCATCCTGACAGAAAGAGATTTTTCCCGGAAATCGTATCTCTTGAACAAGCCATTGAGGGATGTGCATGTCAAGGAACTTATGACTCGTCAGGTGGCATATGTTAGTCCGGACTATACCAATACGGATTGTATGGCATTGGTTACAGAAATGCGGGTTCGTCATTTGCCTGTTCTGGAGGGTGACCGTGTGATAGGTTTGATATCGATTGGCGATTTGGTTAAGGATACGATTTCAGAACATCAGTTTATAATACATCAGCTTGAGCGTTATATATACAGCACGCCGGAATGATACGGTAGCGCAGCCGCGTTATTTTTTGTAAACACCCCGTGCATGGTAAGGCTGCGGGGTATTAGAAAAGCTCATGCTGACGCAGTTCTTCTTTGGCTTGCCTTGATTGATTCTTGGCATAGCTCTTAATCACACTCCAGTTCGCTCTTTTCTTTGCAGTTGAGACGTAATTGCCAGCAGTTCAATAATCTCCAGCCTGTATCGTGAGTACATTTTTGCAGAAACGCATACTCATTTTTCTGATGAATTGTCAAAATGACTATGATGAATACTGTTTTAGGGTCGATTAATTTCATCAGTTAATCATATTTCATGCGCTATTCGTGCTAATTCACATTCGTTCATGAGATACTTCATTGCAATATTCAATAATACCTTTCATCAATTAACCGGGAAAATCGTATGACCAGTTCTTATATGTACAAAACATCCATACCCGTTTTCAAACAACTATTAACCAGTTTGAGCGCTATTTTAAGTAAGGCCGAAACTTACGCAGCCGAAAAAAAATTTGAACCAGCAGTGTTATTGAATGCTCGGTTATATCCTGATATGTTTCCCTTGCTTCGTCAAGTTCAAGTCGCCGCCGATTTTGCCAAGAGCGTATCAGCGCGATTGGCAGGGGTTGAAGTGCCGGCGTATGAAGATAATGAACAGACCTTTGCTGATTTGCAGGGGCGAATTAGTAAAACTCTGTCGTTTATTGAAAGCCTGACGCCCACCCAATTCGAAGGCAGTGAAATGCGTGAAATCGTGTTACGCTCGGGCACACCAAAAGAGAAAAAGCTAGTTGGACACAACTACTTGAATAACTATGGATTGCCACAATTTTTCTTCCATGTAACAACCGCCTATGCGATTCTGCGACACAATGGACTGGCAGTAGGCAAAGGTGATTTTATGGGTAAATTTTAAGTTTATTCGCAAATGATTATCGATACTGATCAAACAATGCTGATGATCTGACTTTGATGAAAACCATCACCGCGGAACATGCTGCAGAATTAATCTTAGAGCTTCTCAAAACAAACTCGTGGCTTAATGCACCTGGAGTCATGACGAAAGATGATTTTTACGCGAAAGATGAAGCCATTCTGTTTTTGCAGCAGATGGCAATTCATGGCGCAAGTAGCTTTGGTGATACCAGCCAATCAGCGCAGCGGATAATCAGCGGGTTTTTGTTGGACTTTATGAGTAAGCTTATGCATCCCGGACATCCACTTAATAGAAAGAGCTGGCAAGTGGATGGTTCAAAGCTGATGCCTGAGCAGGGATTGCAGGTCATCGCTGCCGAAATCGTCGGAAACCAGCTTCGACCTCAAAGTGTGCATTGATGGTTTGTCTTGGCAATGATCTATTATTGCCTGGTAATCATACAGCTACATCAAATAGCCTACCGACTGCCGCCGTCAGGCTCATTGCAAGTGTACCCCAGAATGTAACCCTGATTGCGCCGATAGACATGGCTGCACCGCCTGCGCGTGCAGCCATGGCGCCTAAGGTTGCCAGAAATACCAGTGACGATACCGCAACTGCGGGTATCAGTTGAGAACCTGCCATATTCCATGCCACCAATAATGGCAGTGCAGCGCCAATAGTGAATGTGCTCGCTGAGAACAATGCGGCTTGAATAGGGCGAGCTCTAGCATTTTCAGCTAAGCCTAATTCATCCCTTGCATGCGCTCCTAATGCATCATATGCCATTAGCTGCTCTGCTACTTGTCGGGCTAGATTTGAATCCAATCCCCTTTTTTCATAAATATTGGCAAGTTCCTTCAGCTCAAATTCAAAGTCATTTTTTAGCGAATCCTTTTCAATTTCAAGATCTGCTTTTTCAGTGTCGGATTGAGAGCTAACTGATACGTATTCACCGGCAGCCATAGACATAGCGCCCGCAACCAAGCCAGCAACACCAGCAACAAGAATATCCGCATGCATTGCCCGGGCCGATGCCACACCGATAATAAGACTCGCTGTTGAAACGATGCCATCATTGGCGCCGAGAACAGCAGCACGTAACCATCCAATGCGGTGTGATCGATGTATCTTGTAGCGACTCATAGCATTCCCCAAGGTGGTTGTTTAGTGATGGATTTTTGCTCCATTCAGTATTTATTTAACTTTAATCGTGTAGATTAGCATCAATAGGAAAAATTCATATCGACTAACTATCGGAAGGCGCATTGGAAGCTCTTTTAAAGATATATTTTATTTTTGTAATGCAAACTCAACTTAAACACAAGGACATAAAAATTATGGCTAAATCACTCAAGTATTTTGGCATCACTGTGATGTTTTTATTGCTTATGCTGATTTATTCTTCTAAATGGGCTATTGCTGGACCGCTACTTCTCTCCACGGAAGGTTACGCCTCTGGTCAATTAAGTAGGGTAAGCCGTGATATTAATGTAACCAGAGCTTATGTCGGGGAAATATCGCTGGGTCATGAAAGTATGACATTTATCAGTCTTGGAAATCAGCCGCCTAATCTGGTTTCTAATCCATGGCAGTTTTGTTTTGAGAAAGATCGCTACGAAGAACTTGAAAATCTCATTGGTAGCGATGTCGTGTTGGAATTTAAAACACCAAAAAATAATTCATTGCTTTCTTGTTCATCTGTAAACGAATTGGTGGAAGTTTATCCGGTTATTCAGAATCAACCAATGGAACAAAAACATCTTATTGGCAGTATTTATACTATGGATCGGGAAATAGCTCATGGTGTTGAATTCGGAAGAATCACAAATTTGATTAAAAATAGGAGTACAAATAGAAACTATTTTATGACCATACAGGTTGGTACTGCCGGCAGCAAATTTCGACATTTTTTCATCGACGATCATGATTTATATGATTTTGCAGTCGCAGCCTTAAAAAATGCGGCTATCGTCAAAGTGCATTATAGTGACCGGCTTGCTTTTTTCACTACTTTTTATGGATTTGGGTCTCGATCCATTGTTTCAGAAGTAGAAGTTGTTGATTAGATTTCAAGTTAACGTACAACACTTTGTTTTATAGGGAAGTCTATATGGTCTGCTATAATGCTGGCAGCATGAGTCATATTGCATAGCTTGATTAAAATTCCAGTCTTCAGGAGATCTTTGTTTTTCTGCTTTTAGTCAATGAGTTACTTAATATTGGCAATAGATTGGCAATAGATTTTTATCTTTCAATAGAGTCAATTCGTTCGTAATTTTATTTATTGAGTTTACAATCTTGTATATGATGATAAGTAAGTTTAGAAGTAATTTGATTTAGTAATTGATTTTTATAGGTTAGATTCAAAAATTAAATTCTTATTATTTAAAATAAAGTGAGTGAATGGGAGTGCGGATTTAATCTCTTGCAGAATTAATCCCTTGCTCCTTGGAACAGGGTGTTTTATTGGACTCTACTTTGAAAACATCAAGCAAGATTGAGAAGATTCCTTCAATGTAACTGATAGCTGAAATCTCACATCATTAGGTAGAAAAACTATGAACATGACAGAACACAAAGAATTTCGGGAAAGGATGCGCTTGTTATTGGCACTATTTGCGCACGAGCTTCCAGATAGAATGGATGAAATTGAAGCTCTCTGGGCTAAGCTGCAAATTGAATGGAATATCAAAGTGCTTCAAGAGCTGCATCGTTCTGTACATAATTTAGTCAGCAATGGGAAAACATTTGGTTATCCCGAACTGAGCATAGAGGCGCGAGCATTGGAGCAAATTCTTAAAAATCTGATGCAGAAAGATATAACAGCGGACGCATTGCAAGCGTCCCGGATTCTGCAACAGATTCTTGAATTAAAGAAAATTTCGATTGAAAAAGAATCCATATTAACTATCGAGGTTATTTCAAAAGCTACTGATGAGCATGCGCTTCTTCCAAACATTCCCGCGTCCAATCTGATTTTTGTAGTGGAAGATGATTACGAGGCAGCACAGGAGCTCGCCTTGCAGTTACGTTATTATGGCTATGAAGTTGAGGTTTACAATCATCTCGATAAATTCCGTGTCGCTGTTGAGCAGTGTCCCCATGCGATTATCCTAATGGATATTGAGTTTCCTGATGATGAAATGGGCGGAATTCAAATCATGGAACAAATTCAGAAAGAGCAGGCTCAGCCAGTTCGAGTAATATTTATTTCAGCGCATGATGATATGGCGTACCGGTTAGGTGCAGTACGAGCCGGCAGTGTCGCGTATTTTACAAAACCCATTAACTCCAATGAATTGATTGATCAGCTGGACTTAATCACAGCATCGCAAATTCAGGAACCGTTTCGTGTATTGATTGTGGATGATAGTCCAACGCTGCTTGCTTATCATGCAGCCATATTAGAGCAGGCAGAAATGCATGTAAAAACAGTTTCCGAGCCAATGCAACTATTAGATAAATTGAATGATTTTAATCCTGACCTCATTTTGATAGATCTATACATGCCGGGGTGTAATGGTGTTGAATTGGCAAAAATCATCCGACAGATGGATGGTTTTTTGAGCACACCTATCGTTTATCTTTCTTCTGAAAATGATTTCAATACGCAACCGGAAGCTATGAGCCTGAGCGGTGATGACTTTCTGGTTAAGCCCATTGATCCGGTCTATTTGATTTCAGCAGTAACAACACGTGCGACTCGGGCACGATTCTTACGATCTTTAATGATTCATGATGGGTTAACCGGCTTACTCAACCATACTGCCATCAAAGAAGAGCTGGCGCGTGAAGTAATACGTTCCAGCCGATTGAATACTTCATTATCATTTGCTATGGTGGATATTGATTTTTTTAAGAATATCAATGATACCTATGGACATGCTGCAGGTGACCGCGTTATCAAAAGCTTAGCGCGGTTGCTCAAGCAACGCTTGAGAGAAACGGATATTGTCGGACGATATGGCGGCGAAGAATTTGCAATTATTATGAATGATACGGATGCAACCTCGGCAGCGAAAGTGATTGACGAGATACGTAATGTTTTCTCGCGGCTATTGCATTTGAGTCACGATGAGGAATTTTTTGTGAATTTTAGTTGCGGTATAGCAGATCTTGCGCATTTCCCCGATGCTGCAAGCTTGAGTGAAGCAGCTGATGCTGCACTTTATCAAGCGAAACAAAGAGGGCGAAACAAAGTGATTGTTAACAAAAATGATTAAAATGCTTACAGGCGATAAGTCTGATTTTGCAAAATAGTTTCAAGGTCAAGGGTCATCACTACGTGTGCGGAGCTGACGATTGGATGGAATATCTACATCGGCAGCGAAATGAGTCTTGCTGAAAGCAGCGCGTAGTTTCGGATCGGGATCAATAGTTTTAAGCGCCTCGATTGCGGCAACACGTGGCGCTAGGCCGGAAAAATTAGCCACTTGGATGGCTAGACCAGGACGCGCGTTAAGTTCAATAATCATGGGGCCCTGATCTCTGTCCAATACCAGATCAGCACCTAAATACCCCAAGCCGGTCATTTCATAAC
Organism: Nitrosomonas sp.; assembly: GCF_022842015.1. Taxonomy (GTDB): domain Bacteria; phylum Pseudomonadota; class Gammaproteobacteria; order Burkholderiales; family Nitrosomonadaceae; genus Nitrosomonas. Next base: position 88,864 of record NZ_JALHQJ010000001.1, read on the forward strand.
AAGCAGCGGCAAGTTGCAGCAGTTTATCCCAATGAGGAACCGTTAGTTCTGAAAATGTCTTGCGTGTATCAGGGTGGTGCGAAATAGATTTGCCGTATTGCACTGCATGCAATGCTTTGCCTGATCCTATATCGATTCCGACACCCACTGCACCTTGATGTAAATTGGCTTTGCCATCCGAAACATGCGTCGTCAGTCGTAACATTGCCATGATAGGGTAGCCTCGAAAAACAATAATACGTATATCCGGAATACCTTCGTAACTATAGTCTGAAAAAACTGGATCCAATTGTATCAATGATTCAATCATCACAGTATCCGGTTTGCCGCCGAGACTATGTAAGCCGCTTAGAATATTTGATACGTGTCTTTCAATTTCCACCAGCTGGATGGAATCACCACTGGGTTTGAAGTAGAGACTATGATCATGTTCAGTAATAACCAGAATGCCTTTGCCCCCACTTCCTTTGACTGGTTTAATCACAAACTGATCATGTGGTCGGAGTATTTCTTTCAATAATTTGACATCATGCTGATATTGCACGATGCCGAGTAACTTCGGTACAGTAACGCCGGCTTCTTGCGCTAACAGTTTGGTCTTGAGCTTGTCATCAACAAGGGGATACAAATGACGCGGATTATAGCGAGAGATCAAACCAAAGTTTCTTTGATTCATCCCGATGATACCTAAACTTCTGAGTTTCCTAGCGCTTGCCAGAAGCATTGCGTCTTTCCAGTGAATGAAAACGATACAGCTCGGATAAACGGTAACCGGTATATTGTCCTAGGATCAGGATGAGGGCCAGATTAACCAGCATCAATTCGGGGAAATTAAAAGTCAGGTATTCAACGGTTTGATTGGTCATGAATAAATAGGCAATCACTGCCGTCAACAGACTGCCACTTCCCTGAATAAGTACTTCCCGAGGACCATCTTCTTCCCATAGCACCGACATACGTTCAATGGTCCAAGATAGAATAATCATTGGGAAGAAAGTGACCGTCATGGCCTGATCAAGCCCGAGTTTGTTGCTGATGATGCTGATACTTGCGATGATTGCGATCACTACAATGATCACGGCCGAAATACGCGCTACAAACAGAAGATTCAGGCGTGATAAGTATGATCGGATCAGTAGTCCTATCCCGACAACTGTTAAGAAAATGATAATTCCGGTCAGCAAAGTCGTTTGTATTAACGCTAATGCAATCAGAATGGGCATAAAAGTTCCGGAAGTCCTTATGCCTATCAGTAAACGCATGATAACAACAATTAGGGCGCCAATAGGGAGCAATAAAATCATTTTGAATGCATTTTGCTGCTCAATGGGCAGACTGTAGATAGAGAAATCTACCAAGCCAGCTTGTTTGTTCATGCCATCGCTTACCACCAGATTGCGGGTCGAATGAACGTTCTTAATAATAGCGAATGATATTTGTGAGTTCTTGCCACCCACTACATCGAGCAAAGATTGATCGCCACGCTGCCAGATCAGAAAATTCTCCGGTTTTCCATGTACACCGGTATTCTGATTAAACAAGAGCCATTGCCCCCCAATATAAACTTCCACAAAATTGATGAGTGATTGTCTCCGACGGCCATCTTCTAGGTACAGCCCGCGGACAATACGTGCGCTGATTCCTTCCATTGCCAACAAATTGATAATTAAATGTGTTTTATAATCTTCACTAGATTTCTCATTTAGCAACAGGCTCTGATTCTGGCTGGGTGCCTTTGAGTTTAATGTAGTGATCAATTCACGAGTAAAAATTTCAGTATTGGCAGATTTGCTATGCACCTGTTCCAACAGAGTAATTGCTGCCGTTTTGATAACTTCATCAAATTCAGGTTTCTCAGGTTCTGTGGGAAGGTCATCAGTTAATTGAGCCGGAACAATTTGCTCGGTCTCATATAGACTAAGCCGGTAATAAGCCGTTTGCGGTCCATTTGCGGTTCTTTTGCTCCATTCAGCACGGCGTCCAGTCGGTGAAGTAACTTCACTAAACCCGTAATCAGGGGAAGCGAAGTCTTCTTTCATAAAAATAATATCTGAAGTCTTCGGGGGTAATGCAAAAGATACGATTACAGGATCGCCACGCGCGGCAAAATCTATTCGAGCTTCAATAGTCCAGACTGCTTTCTTGTCATCTGGTAATAAGGGAAATCCTAAAGCAAAGTGCTTGTATAAAATCAGACCAATTCCAAATCCCATGATTAGGATAACGAGAATATAGAGCCTAAGTTTTGCATGCATTATTTAATCTCGCTCGCTGTATCTGAGTTTTCGGTTTTAGATGTTGCAACATTTCTCCTGCTGACATCAACAATAGCCAGATCTTGCAGTAAATTGCGCCCGATCAGTATTTGGTGTTTGAAACGACTGCGATCCTCCAGTGTAAAATTGATTTGTTCGTCAATGTCGGCGAGTACAACACGAATTTTGACCACCGGGCGACGATGCGATTCCCTGCCGCCACGTCCCTTAATGCGTACGTGCCGCCGTAATCGTCGGGTCAATTCCAGTTTGTCTCCAGTGAGCGGATGGATTAAGTTGAATTTTACAAATGGCTTCCCATCTCTTTCAAACTCAACAATATCGAGCGCATTCAACGATGAGGTTTGCGCTCCGGTATCGATACGTGCGCTAAATTCCATGCCAGGAGGATCAAGAAAAACATTCTCTATGCCACCTAATAATGTTTTAGTCTCAGTCATATCCGACGGTTTCTTTACGGTTTCTTCATCAAGGTTTGAATCGCACAAACAAGTTTTCTCTGCTGAGTCTTGTATTGCTTCGGGAAGATTTTCGGAGTCATTTTTTTCTAACATTTTTTTTTGTTCAACCAGTTCAGATAACAAGGAAACTAGCTCTGATTCTCTAGCACTAATCTTGGCTTCACGTTCAACTAGTTGACTTTCGCGCGTGTTACAGGCCGATAAAATGAATATTGCAAGCGTTAACAACAAGTAACAGCAACAATTTTTCGCGTAGGGCCGGTCAACAATTCTCATAACTTTCTTAGTTTTAAATATCTAAACGATGGCATCATAGGTGCACGAATAATATCAGTTAATCTGTCCATTTATTGGACGCAGCTTGAAATATCCTTGCTTTGCAAAACTCAATAAGCTTTACGGGATCATATATTATTACTAGGGATTGCTTAATTGAATGGACAACGTTTGACTGTTATAAGTACAAGCATATCGATGAATTTCCAGGCAATGCGACGTAACGGTAAACTGATATTTGCCAGGAATTTCTTTCTGGGTATCGAATTTAAATTCAAAATGACCTTCTTGATTGCTAGGATAGGATTGATCCGCCACCGGCGATCCATCAAAACGAGTGAGCTTGAAATGAAGTAAAACATCAGGCGCAGGTTGTGTATTGTATTCCACCCATCCACTTAGAATAATGGTGTCGCCAACAGCATAGTGTGTTTTAGGGTCGATCAAGATAGGTTGCGAAATATGTGTCGCAAATGAATTTTTTACTCCACTACATACACAGAGGAGGATGAATGAAATAAGACAAATTTTTTTAGGGGCTATCATGGAAATTGGAGTGGTTATAAATATTGTTTATTAACAGCAAGTTGTTGATGAGACTATTTCTTAGGTATGAAAAGATCGGTAATGGTTCCTTCTGCCATTTCGGCTGCAAATAGAACTGTTTCCGAAAGCGTGGGATGGGGATGGATGGTCAAACTAATATCTTGCATGTCTGCGCCCATTTCCAATGCCAGTACGGTTTCAGCGATTAGTTCACCGGCATTGATGCCTGTAATACCGGCACCTAGAATGCGTCGTGTGCTCTTGTCCAGGAGTAGTTTCGTTAATCCTTCTTCACGCGCTATCGAGATTGCCCTGCCACTTGCCGCCCAAGGGAAGTTGGTTTTTTCGTAATCAATTCCCTGCTGAATAGCTTCTTTCTCGGTCAGGCCCATCCAGGCGATCTCGGGATCGGTATATGCCACCGAAGGAATGGTGCGGGCATCAAAAATTGCTTTGTGCCCGGTGATTATCTCGGCGGCTAGTTTGCCTTCATAGGTTGCTTTATGGGCTAGCATTGGTTCGCTAGCAATATCTCCGATTGCAAAGATATGCGAAAGATTGGTACGCATCTGCTGATCCACAGGAATGAAACCGAGCTCGTTGATTTGAATGCCAATTTCCTCGGCACCGATGGCGCGTCCGTTAGGGCGGCGCCCAACCGCCATCAGAATACGATCATAGATTTGCGGTTTCGGCGCATTCTCGCCTTCAAAAGTCACAGTAAGTCCATTCTCTCCAGCTTCAATCCGGGTTACTTTGGTTTTAAGATAAATCGCTTCGTAGCGTTTCTTAATGCGGCGGTACAATGGCTTTACGAGATCGGCATCAGCGCCTGGAATCAATTGATCCATCCATTCCACAACACTAATTTTGCTTCCCAGCGCGTCATAGACGGTTGCCATTTCCAAACCGATAATGCCCCCCCCGATAACCAGCATGCGTTGAGGTATATCGATCAATTTAAGCGCACCGGTAGAGTCCATCAATCGTGGATCGTCATACGGAAAACCGGGAATACGGGCCACGCTAGAGCCGGATGCAATTATACAGTTGTCAAATGATACCGTTTTTGCGCCTTCGCTTGTTTCAACTTGTATTAGATGTGGCGTGGCAAATTTTCCGGCACCATGAATGATTGCAACTTTTCGTTGTTTAGCCAGCGCTTTCAGGCCTTTGGTCAGCTTGCTGATGACTGACTCCTTCCAGGTGCGCAGCTTGTTAATGTCTACTTGAGACTTGCCAAATACAATTCCTTGCGCTTGCACCTCTTCCGCATCAGTAATTACCCTGGCAGTATGTAGCAAAGCCTTGGATGGGATGCAGCCTACATTCAAACACACGCCACCGAGCGTGGGATAACGTTCAATCAGAACCACTTTTTTCCCTAGGTCAGCTGCACGGAAAGCAGCGGTATATCCTCCGGGACCGGCACCAAGCACCACCACTTCAGCATGAATATCACCTTGTGGTATGGATTGGGTTGATGTTGTCGCAGGGACTGCAGTTGCGGCTGACGCGGCCGATGTTTCTTGGGCGGTATCGGTTTTTTCCCCAAGATTCTCCGCATCTACTGATTCTTCGGCTATCGCCAAAGTGAGAATAACCGAGCCTTCAGATACTTTATCGCCAACTTTAACCTTGATTTCCTTAATCACTCCGGCGTGTGGAGAAGGCACTTCCAGCGAAGCTTTATCAGTTTCCAGCGTAATAAGAGGGGTTTCTTTTTTAACCGATGTGCCAGGTGCAACAAGCACTTCAATAACCGGGATATCCTTAAAATCACCGATATCGGGAATTTTTACTTCAACAACTTGTGCCATAACACCTTTTATTGATGAATTTATTGTCTTATTTGACCGTCACCCAGAACGATAAATTTTTGACTGGTCAACCCTTCTAGTCCAACTGGGCCGCGAGCATGGATTTTGTCGGTAGAAATGCCAATTTCTGCACCCAGACCGTATTCAAATCCATCTGCGAAGCGCGGTGTGGTATTGACCATCACTGAGCTGGAGTCGACTTCGCGCAGAAAGCGGCGCGCACGGGCGTAGTTTTCGGTAACAATCGCATCGGTATGTTGCGAGCCGTATTTCGTAATGTGGTCAATCGCCTGATCCAATCCATCGACAATGCGGATGCTCAATATAGGCGCCAGGTATTCTTCATACCAATCTTGCTCAGTAGCTGCTTTCATTAATGGGATAATGCTACAAGCCGTTTCATCACCACGTAACTCTACGCCTTTATCTAAATAGATTTTGTTCAGTACGGGTAATATCCTTGGTGCAATTGCCTCGTGGATCAGCAGCGTTTCCATCGTGTTGCAGGTGCCGTAACGTTGGGTTTTTGCGTTATCCACTATCCGTACCGCTTTATCAAAGTCAGCTTCACTGTCAATGTAAACATGACAAACACCATCCAAGTGTTTAATCACCGGAATACGTGCATCTTTTGCAATACGTTCGATCAAGCCCTTGCCACCACGAGGTACGATCACGTCAACAAAATCTTTCATCGCGATCAACTCACCAACTGCCGCGCGATCGATGGTTTCAATCACTTGTACCGCCGTTTCCGGCAGTCCGGCCAAGCGCAATCCTTCTTTTACGCACGCAGCAATTGCCTGATTACTATTAATGGCTTCCGAGCCACCACGCAAAATAGCTGCATTACCCGATTTCAAACATAAACCCGCAGCGTCAGCGGTCACATTCGGGCGTGCTTCATAAATAATTCCGATGACACCAAGAGGCACGCGCATTTTTCCCACCTGGATGCCAGATGGACGGTAATTTAATTCGCTGATTTCTCCCACGGGGTCAGCCAATGCAGCAATCTGCATCAAACCTTCCGCCATTGTTGCCACGCTTTTGGCCGACAAAGCTAACCGGTCGATCATTGAGGCATCCAGGTCCTTCGCGCGTGCATTTTCCAAATCTTTGGCATTGGCCGCCAATAGTGAAGATTCATCGCGTCGGATTGCATTGGCCATCGCGGTTAATGCTTGGTTTTTAGCCGCAGTATCAGCTTTCGCAACCAAGCGGGATGCCGCACGTGCCTCCTGGCCGACGAATTGCATATAACTTTTGATGTCTGTGGTGTCCATGGATTGAGTTTTTACCGATATCTGAATTTGTAATAATTATGGTTATATACAAGATAAAGGTTCCATTATAAGCTGCCACAGGTGCTGTCGGTTACAAAACTATTCTTTATTTTGTTTGTTACAACAGAATGTGCCAGAAATAGCTTCTATTAACTGCTCTTTTTGTTAATTTATTTTTTAACATCTTGGCGTAACCTACAAAATAGTGAAAATAAATCACGCAGTGCCCGGTACAGTGAACAGAGGTATTTATGGAAAAAAGCGCAATATTAGGTGTATTGGCAGCCGAAGTAGAACAAGGTCGATTGATTTTTCCGACATCAGCTACTGCGGCGATCAAGATCAAGGAAAAATTAGAAGATCCCGATTGTAGTATCGATTCTGTAGTACGGTTGATTCAAGCCGAACCATTGCTATCGACAAAGGTGGTTGCAATCGCCAACTCGGTTGTGTTTAACCGATCAGGCAGAAAAATCACCGACGTGCGCTCAGCGGTTACGCTGATTGGCATGCGAACGGTGCGAAATTTAGCAACAGCTGTAGTGGTGCAGCAACTGGTAGCATCGTTAGCTAAAAGCGAACAAGTTACCCAGTTATGGAAACATTCCGCTTATGTAGCCGCACTGGCCCAAGTCATCGCACGTCGAGTTACGCGGCAAGATCCAGAAACAGCCATGTTTGCCGGAATGATCCATGAAATCAGCTGGTTTTACCTATTAGCCCGGGAAAAATATTATCCGGGATTAATCGATGAAAGTATGGCGAGTTCTTGGAACAGTGACGAAGAGCTGGAAGACGATAGTGAGCTCAATTGTGAAATTACCATCGGTACTGCCATCTTAAAAGCACTTTCAGTACCAGATTTGGTATTGGAAAATATAACTTATCTGTGGCAAGGGTATTTAGCATTTCCGCCAAGCTCGCTCGGCGATACACTGCTAATTGCCAATCAACTGGCTCCCGTCAAATCTCCTTTTGCTTTACCCTCTGATCAAAAAGGGTGTGATGCTTGCGCCAACGTTGATTTGTTAACTGATGATGTAACACTAAGTGATATTTTAAAAGATTCGGAAGATGAAGTAAGGTTGTTAACCGAGGCTTTATGCACGTAATCGGTTTTCGATACGCATCCGGGGTCTTTGTTCGCCTTATCAATTTACTTTGTACCTTATGGAATAGTTGGCTTGAATTTTCAACTTTTCATTTTCTCGCATCACTATTTCTTGAAAGAATAAGGTAATTCACTTGAGTTTCTAGGCCGAAAAAAGCCGCAACTAAGCTGCGGCTTTCATTTGTCGACTCTATTACTTTTATTTTCTACGGCGCTACGGTTTTAATCGGAAGCATCATTTCGTTGTCCTCATGCGAGAGAATATGACAGTGCCACACAAAAAGACCAGGAAGGTCAAATTTGACCCTGAGGCGGGTAATGCCCGGATTTGCATCTCCATTGCCAGGATAGGCGATAACAGTATCCTTGAATCCGGTTTCCCAAGGCTCTGGACCTGTTGCTTTTCCCATTTGATCGATACGCTCTATAACTTCGAACTGTATTTGATGCAGGTGGATAGGATGAGCATCTTCAGTGTAGTTGTAAAGCACCCATTCTTCGGTTTGACCCACGGTAGGGGTATTGCTTATTGCCCCCATCCAGGACTGCGGTACCGGAACGCCGTTCTCCATGGTTCCTAATTCAGCTTTTACCGGTCCAAACATACCTGCGCCCGGTGTGTTTGCTGGCACTGCAACAAGCTTGCCTTGATTGTTCAATATGGGGTCGCCTTCGCTATCAACGGGAATGAAGACGGTTTGCGATACCAGTTCGTTGATTGACAAATGGCGGATAACTGGATTGCCAGAAATGGAGGTGATCGCAGGCAACTGTAGATTTTTCGGTCGAATACTGTCATCAGAACCGCTACTTGCGACAACACGAAACTGCATTACCTGACCCGTAGTATCAGGATCTGCTATATCGAAATCATTGTCTGGCTCTCCGCCGCCAAAAGGTTCGTCTGGGCCGATATTCTGCAGAGTAATCGTTGTGCCTACTGGAATTTTAGCAAAATTGATAATAATGTCGAATCGTTCGGCAGGTGCGATCAACAGCGTCTTAAGCTTAACCGGCGCCGCCAAGAAACCGCCATCATTACCGATGACCCAAAATTTATGATTATTGCTCATCTTTAGGATTAAGAAGCGGGAATCTGAAGCATTCAATACACGGAAACGATAGCGTCGTTTTTCCACTTCAAGGTAAGGCCAGGTGCTGCCATTGACTACCATGGTATTGCCAAAAAATTCCGGATTGAAGATAGGCGATACATCGCTTTGTTCACCATCAATTGTAAGCTCCGGAATAAATGGTATTTTCAACTTATTCTGTTTTAGTCCTTCAAAAAAGGCGCGGTTGTCCGGATAGAACAGCGATCCATTCTTGTTAAATGATTTATCCTGGATGATCAGGGGGATTTCGTAGGCACCGGAGGGAAGGCCAGAGGTTAAATCGTCGCTTCCACCGCGAATCAAGTAGAAACCAGTCGGGCCGGCATACACGTTAGTGCGGGTCATACCCAGAGAGTGGTCATGGTACCAGAGAGCTGCAGCCCGCTGATCGTTAGGGTATTGATAAACGGCGGTACCTGGCTCCCATGTTTGTCCGTAAGTTGCTTCTGCTTCACCTTTGAATTGTTCATACTTGGTGCCAAATTTGGCATAACTAGCCGGAATATTAGTGGCATTCGGCAGAAACCAGGCTTCAGGATAACCATCACTGTCCTGGGTTACGTGCGCGCCGTGAAGGTGCGGCACCATCGGCACAGGTCCTATGTAAGGAGAAGGATCATCGCCGTGCATATCTGCCATAAGCGGATTAGCCCAATGCAGGGTTTGATCAATCGGCAAGAGGTGTGGCAGGTATTTGCCGTTTGGCTTTTTCAGATCATTTATCCATTTGACCCGGACTGGTTTATTTTGAACTGCTTCAATGGTGTAGGCTGGGTAGCTGAAACTGCTATCATCACTGACCGAACCATAACCCCAGACGGTAGTATTTAAACCCGGCACCACTTCTTGTTGAAACTGCCGCACAGCGATCTCATAATAATCTCCGGAAAAATTATTTGGGTTTGTTGATTTCGGCATTGTAGGTAGGATTTTGAGTGGCTTGATATATTTCGGAATCGTTGTTGGATCAAGTGATCCCCCCGGTAATGCTCCATGCACTGAAACCTGTAATCCTATGCAAAGAAATGCTGCAACAATTAAGTTACAACAGATCTTTCTTGACTGATTTTCCTTCATCTTTTCCCCCTCTGGATTTTGTGTAATGACCATATCTTTCATGACGCACAACTTTCACCTCATCTTGGTCAGATTAATTTTTACAACGACAGCTGGCGGTTATTGATTTCCAATTACTGCTACTTAAATGGTAATAAGAAACAGGATGTTAAGTAAGTGACAGCTGAACTTTCTTTCTAGTCTATTTGTCCTGATTTTGTCCCAAAAAATAATGAGCAAAATTCGATTCGGTGTGTGAGTAACTTAATGATATTTAATTTGTTTACTAGGAGAAGTCATAAAGCTAATTAGTGTAAATCCTCGTGGATTTGCAGGTATTATTTGAATATTTCAAGCTGTCATGATTAAAAACTACTTCATTGAATCTCCAATAGCCAAGATTATGAATTGCTGCCTTCTGGATGCAGTACGGAAAGACCGGTCGGAATGTTGCTTTTGACAAGGTTTCAAATTCATTATTACGATCAGAAATTGACCAGAAAATCCTGATTGTACTGGTTGAGAAATATTGTGCACCTAATTGATTATACTAATACAATTATTTACAATCGGTACGAATGTACTATGCCGCCCGATACGGGCGTAGTAGAAAATAAGTAGTAATTTCCTATAGATATAGTCAAATATTAAACCTAGAATGCCGCCTGTGTTGCATTAAAACCTCAGTAGGTCCAAGACGGTTGGTTTTTTAATATTTTCTTTATTTACTCTATTGGAGATTCAAATGAGAAACAGTTTTAAACTGAAACTATTAGCAGCTGCAATTCTGATGGCAAGTGGTGCTTCTCACGCTGCACCGACTGTTATGGGCAATTGGGGTGTTCACGATGATCCTGTTGAGCATGCAAGTGTATTGCTAGGATCAAGTGCCGGTTCGTTTGATCACATATTTACATTTAACTTGCTCAATAGAAACGATGTGGTGTCTATCGCGGTCACCAATGATTTTGGAAAATTCAATATTAATGGGGCTGCATTGCAGTTGTGGGAAGAAACCAGTGTTGATGGTAACTACACGAATGACACCTCCGTGGGGTCGTTTGCATTTGATTCTTCATCGGTGGGCATGGATTTTGGCAAACTGGGGCCTGGTAATTACTACTATGAAATTACAGGTACTGTTTTAGGCTCGAAAGGTGGTTCTTACACACTGGATTCCTACATTTCTCCAGTACCCGAACCGGAAACCTATGCCATGTTACTCGCTGGATTAGGGATGATTGGCTTTTCAGTACGACGCCGTCGAGCAGTATAAATTAGTATAATTATAATTAGTTGCTAATTCATAATCTTAAGCTACAGGGGAAAATTTTCCCTGTGGCTTTTTTACGACTCAAATCAGTGTTGAAAACGATAGCTATGACTAGTTATTCCAGATTCAAAAAGAAAACTATTGCATGGAGTGCAAGCCGATCATATTACCTTCAGTGTCCTGGATTAAAGCAATAAAGCCATATTGTCCAATGGGCATTCTCTCGCGTATGATCTGTCCACCTGCAGTGGCTGCACGACCAGCCTCAACAGCGCAATCAGTGCAGGTAAAATAAATGAGAACGCCATTTCCTCCTCCGGGGCCGTTTTCCATTTTGACCAGTGCCCCAGACGCTCCAAACTGATCACTTTTCATTGGAAAGCTCCATAATTCTATTTCCATTTCTACGGGACTGTTTAACCGTTCTAACTGAACTTGAAAAACCGATTCGTAAAAACGCTTAGCTCGATCCATATCTTGTACATAAATTTCAAACCAGCCGACAGGGTTAGTATTCATCCTAATTTCTCCTGAAAAAAAGTAAAGATTCGCAATAATTACACCTGAAAAATTTCCTTACAACCATACCATCAAGCCCATTTCTAAAGGATGGGAAAGCAATGAATGGTAAGGATAAGTACGAATGAAATACTCCTGTTTGCCGCATAATTCAGGAATCAGTTTAAGTTCGAACAAATGCTCGTGCGAATCCTGAGTTCCGGTAAATTCAAACTTGAAGTGCTGGAAATTGCATAGCTTGGTTGTTTTAAACTGGCGACAAATCAGCAGCTCGATGACGACGTCTTCCGGGGACAGGCCATTCAGATTTGCGGCCACCTTAAAATTTACTGCTTCATTAAAATGAATACGTTCACAAGGCGTTTCCAATCGGCGTATTGTAACGCCGCGCCATGCCTGTTTTATTTTGGTTTTCCACGCAGCGATATTCTTTGCGTTAACAAAATCGTTTGCTGCATATAGCGTGCCTTTGCTGCTGGCCTGACGATAGAATTTTGTCACATATTCATCGACCATGCGAGTTGCGTTGTAACGCGGCAATAGGGACATCATCGAGAGCTTGGCCATTCTTACCCACTCCGGTGAATAACCAAGCTTGCCATAGCTGTAATACAGTGGAATCACTTGATCCTGAAGAATTTCATAGAGTGCCCGACTTTCTTCTTGGTCACGTAATGCTGCATCCATATTTTCAAGCCCGGGTTTGATGGCCCAGCCATTTTTCCCGTCATAGCCTTCTCCCCACCAGCCATCCAGTACACTCAGGTTAATTGCACCATTGATACCGGCTTTCATGCCGGAAGTGCCGCTTGCTTCTAATGGATAAATCGGATTGTTAAGCCAGACATCGACCCCGGCGACAAGGCGTCGGCCTAGCCGTAAATCATAACCTTCCACCAATAAAAGCCGCCCTTCGAATTCAGGAAAATGTGCAATCTGGCTGATGCGCCGGATCAAGTCCTGTCCTGGCACATCAGCTGGGTGCGCCTTGCCGGCGAACAAAAACAGTACGGGACGCTCTTGATCGAGAATGATTTTCCGTAACCAATCCAGGTTTTCAAATAACAATGCGGCGCGTTTATAGGTAGCAAAGCGACGCGCAAAACCTATTGTCAGAATATTCGGATTGATGGGGTCGACAAACTTTAGCAGTCGGTCGAGATGTGCCTCGGAGCCACGATTTCTAGCGTTCTGCTCGCTAATACGGGAGCGAATACCATAAAACATTTGTGATTTTAATGATTGCCGTACGCTCCAGAACAAATGATCCGGTATTGCATCAATGCCTGACCAATACTCAGTATCGCACATCTTGTTGCGCCATTCATGGCCCAGGTAACGATCAAACAAATCGGACCATTCCTGCGCAAGGAAGGTTGGAACATGAACGCCATTGGTGACATAAGAAATTGGATTTTCTTCCGGCTCGATTTGTGGCCACAAATCCCGGCAAATATTCGAGGAAACATTACCATGTATCTTGCTGACGCCGTTATGAGTGCGTGAGCCATGGATTGCCAATGCTGTCATATTAAAATCCGGGCTTCCCGCGACATGTCCAAGTGCCAGGAATTCCTCGCGAGTAATATTCAGGCTGCGATAAAAGTTGTCAAAATAGGTTTGGATGAGATCAGCATTGAAATGATCGTGCCCGGCAGGAACTGCAGTATGGGTTGTAAAAACCGTATTGACTGCCACACTTTCCAAGGCACTGGCAAAGTCCAGTCCTTGCTGCACTAGCGCGTGAATTCGTTCCAGAATCATAAAAGCAGCGTGACCTTCATTGATATGCCATATCGTAGGTTTGATGCCGAGCGCTTGCAGAGTACGCACACCGCCCATACCTAGAATAATTTCTTGTTCTATGCGCATGACTTTGTCGCCACCATAGAGGTTGTGGGTGATGTAGCGATCTTCAGCAGAATTTTCCGGCAAATCGGTATCCAACAGAAACAATGTGACATGACCGATTTTTACTTGCCATACTTTTACCGTGACCTCACGCTGCGGGAGCGATACTGTAATTTGTAAACTCGAACCATCCTCGCGCGTTACCGGCGTGACAGGCAGATCATCAAAGTCAGAAACAGTGTAGGCGACTTGCTGATTACCCAAAACATCGATAGTTTGAGAAAAATATCCTTGTCGATACAGTAAGCCAATCGCTACAAATGGAAGATGCAAATCACTGGCTGCTTTGCAATGATCGCCTGCCAAGATGCCCAAGCCCCCTGAATAAATAGGCAAGCTTTCGTGAAAACCAAACTCAAAACAAAAATAGGCAATCTGATCTTGTGGATCTAACTCGTCATTAATCGGCGCTGCAGTAGCATCGTGATAGGAATCATAGGTGGATAGAATGCTATTGTAAGAAGCAAGAAAAACACGATCTTCTGTGGCTTTTATGAGCACTGATTCATCCACGCGTTTTAGAAATGCTTTGGGATTATGCCCGACTGCTTCCCATAAATGTGGATCAAGACGGGAAAACAGTGTGCGCGTAGCGCGATCCCAGCTATACCAAAGATTGTTGGCCAATTCTTCCAGTCGTTTAAGGCGGTTTGGTATTTTAGGATTGACGGTAATGGTGTAAGCGGTGCGCGGAAACATTTATGTTCTCCTTAATGTGAATTATCTTTATGTTTATCTGTAGGGTAAGAAAATCAGATTTAAACCTGAAGTAGTCAAATTTTCAATCTTAACCGTTGAGCAAACGATGCGCTTCCTGTCTGGCACCCAGCAAGCCGACCTCAGGATTTGTAATGATATACACTGGGAATTCGTGCATTAATTGAGAAAATCTCCCTTTGTCGTGGAATGCTTGCATGAAACCGCCAAGTTTCAGAATACTCAGAATCTTAGGGGCGATGCCGCCAGCTATAAATACACCGCCTCGTGTGAGTCCCGTCAATGCCAGGTTTCCAGCATAGGCGCCATAAATCTCGGCAAATAAATTGATCGATTTTATCGCAATGGGATGCTGATGAGTAAACGCAAGTGTTGTAATTGTGGCACCGCAATCTTCTTCAAGGTCGATAGGCGCAAGATTTGAAACAGTTGTAGAACTCATTTGCAGAAATTTGAAAATATTGGTTAACCCGGATCCCGAGAGTAATCGCTCTACAGATACATGATCAAATTTATTGAGGAGCATTTCAAGCAACTCAATTTGTAGTGCGCTGGTCGGGGCAAAATCCATATGACCCGCTTCGGTGGGTATTGGAGAATAGCGATCTTTCAGCCAAGTGAGCCAGGCTACACCCATCCCCGTACCTGCGCCCAGTACCACACGCATTGACTGTGCCAGTGATTTTCCAGTCTGTAGTGTTGCCATATCGCTCGGTGACAAGCTTTCAATGCCCAAAGCGGCGGCTTCAAAGTCATTAATCAGCTTTACAGAGGGAATTGAAAATTCAGCCGAAATGTCGCTGCTACTAATTTGCCAAGGCAAATTAGTTAGTTGTGCTTGCTGTGCAACAACAGGGCCTGCAACCGCAAAGCATGCTGAAAGCAGGCGGTTTGTATTTCGGGTTCGGTTCAGAAAGTCTTGCAAGATTTCAGAGAAGGTCGCAAATTTATGATTGTCATAACGGTGAGTGAATAACTCTCGTACCATACCATTATTTATTTCTGCTGCATGCAGAATGGTTTTGGTACCGCCGATATCTCCACAGACTAATTGCTTGTTCAAGGGTTTTTATTTAGAAATTAATCAAACATCTTGATTTAAAGCTGATAAGCGATTTTAGGTTTTAGCAAAACCAATGAGTAGTATACATCGATATGTATGTTTCCATTGCCATTCCGCTTAATTGACTTACAATGCGACCTTCAATGCATAATTCTAGTATCTCATCATTCAAAATGTCTGAGCCGTTGATTATTGCTAAATCTAACCAATCTGAGTTAGCGCTTTTGCCCGAAATGGCCACGCGCCACGGATGTATTACAGGTGCCACGGGGACAGGAAAGACGGTGACTTTGCAGAAACTGGCCGAAAGTTTTTCGAATATCGGTGTGCCGGTATTCATGGCCGATGTCAAAGGTGATTTAACCGGCATCAGTCAACCGGGTTCATTGACTGATAAATTAAAAACTCATTTGAATAGGATGCAGGCGAACATTCCACAATGGCAAGGTTTTCCAGTCACGTTGTGGGATGTGTTGCAAGAGAATGGACATCCGTTACGTGCGACTATTTCTGATATGGGACCGCTGTTGCTGGCCCGTCTGCTGAATCTCAATGAAACGCAAGAAGGTGTCTTAACGCTGGTTTTTAAGGTGGCGGATGATTATGGATTATTGTTGCTCGATCTCAAAGACCTGCGCGCATTGCTGCAATTTGTGGGCGATAACGCGGAAAAATTCAAGACCCAGTATGGCAGCGTTTCGTCGGCATCAATTGGCGCCATCCAACGTGGTTTGCTGCAAATAGAAAAACAGGGTGGAGATCACTTTTTTGGTGAGCCCATGTTGAATATCGAGGATTTATTGCAAACTATCGATGGCAAAGGTGTTGTTAATATTCTTGTGGCTGATAAGTTATTAAACGCACCAAGATTGTACAGCACTTTTTTGCTGTGGCTGTTATCCGAGTTATACGAGAATTTGCCGGAAATCGGAGATCGTGATAAACCTCAGTTGGTATTCTTTTTCGATGAAGCGCACTTGCTGTTTAGCACAGCGACATCGGCCTTGCTGGAGAAAATCGAACAGGTTGTGCGATTGATACGTTCCAAAGGTGTCGGCGTTTATTTCGTCACGCAGAATCCGTTTGATATCCCCGAGAAGGTACTGACTCAGTTAAGCAACCGCATTCAGCATGCTTTACGCGCATTTACGCCACGTGATCAAAAAGCTGTGAACTCCGTTGCTGATACTATGCGACCCAATCCGGAACTGAATATCAAGCAAGCCATCCTTGAGCTTTCCGTAGGCGAGGCGCTAATTTCATTTCTTGAACGCGACGGCTCTCCTGGCATTACCGAGCGCGCGTATATACTTCCACCGGCCAGCCAAATTGGGCCGATCACACAGGAAGAGCGGCAGCAGCTGCGGCAGGCTTCTATTGTGGCTGGCGTGTATGAGCAGGAAATCGACCGCGAAAGTGCCTTTGAGCTGCTCCTGGCACGAGCGGGTACTGAAAGCCCGTCCGATAATGAAAACTTGAAAAGACCGATGGAAGAGGAAGGGCTAAAAGATTTGAACGATTTATTCTCAAGATCATCAAGCGGACGAGGAAGGCGGCACGATGGGGTGATGGATGCCATGGCAAAAAGTGCAGCGCGATCAATCGGTTCGTCCATTGCGCGCGCAATTACTCGAGGCCTACTCGGATCATTATTGGGTCAAAGGCGGCGATAGAAAGTAGATTAATAACTCAGAATGCTTGATAAAAATCATTTTGAACCTGTTTTTAACACTGCAGCGGCAATGACCGGTTAAATCTCCAGCTACCTCAGTGACGGTTCTAATCTTCTATGCGGCGAATGGTAGTAATTTCACGCAGGTGTCTGAGGCCGCGAATGACTTGCGAGAGATGAAGTCTGTTGTTAACTTGCAGGACGAAGCGCATGTGCATTCGCTCATTTTCGCTTTCCATGGCAATATCATCAATATTTGAATCAGCCTTGGCAATTTCAGCCGCAACTCGCGCTAAAACGCCCTGTTTATTGTCTGTGATTATCTCAATGGCCGCTTCAAAAGTTCGAGTGATGTCTTTCCCCCAAGCCACATTGAGATAGTTTTCCTGATTCTTGGGGTTGTGTGAAATGTTATTACAATTCAATACATGAATAATTAGTCCAGAATCTTTTTTGATAATGCCGACGATGGCGTCGTCCGGTATCGGGCGGCAGCATTTGGCAAATTGCACTGCTGAACCTTCAGTTCCCAATATGGTAATAGGGGTTGCAGTCTGTTCCTTGAAAATGGATTCTGACGGGGCTGTTAACCGCCTTGCTACCACAGCTGGAAGCTGTTTGCCTAAAGCCATTTCAGTAAATAATTCTTGCTTGGATTTGACGCCGCTATCGCGCGCTAACTTATTCCACTGGGCTACGGTAATAGAGTCTGGATTAATATTAAACGATATAAATGCTTGATTTAACAAGCGCTCACCTAACTTAATTGATTCCTCGTATTGAATTGTCTTGAGAAAATGGCGGATATGCGAACGCGCTCTTGCGGTTGCAACATAACCAAGCCAGGATGGGTTGGGCTTGGCATACGGCGCGGTAACGATTTCTATGCGGTCTCCGCTTTTCAATTTTATGCGTAATGGTGCATTTTCACCGTTAATTTTGGCAGCAACACAGCAATTGCCGACATCGGAATGCACGGCATAGGCAAAATCAACGGCGGTTGATCCCCTGGGTAGCGTTAATATTTTACCTTGCGGGGTGAAAACAAAAACGTCGCTGGGGAATAAATCGATTTTAAGATGTTCCAGAAATTCTGATGAATCCGTTGAACTGCTGAGTGTTTCCATTAAGCTATGCAGCCATTGGCTAGTTTTTAAATGCAATTCATCAAAATTTCCATCTAAATTTTTATAGAGCCAGTGGGAAGCTACGCCATTTTCAGCAATTCGGTGCATTTCAGCAGTACGGATTTGAATTTCGATCGGTATGCCGAAGGGACCCAATAAGGTGCTATGCAAGGATTGATAATCATTATTTTTGGGAATCGCTATGTAGTCCTTGAATTTTCCCGGAATTGGTTTGTATAAGCTGTGCAACATTCCTAATGCAACATAGCATGAAGGTATATCTTTGACGATAACGCGAAAACCGTAAATATCAAGTACTTCAGAGAAAGACAAATGTTTCTCCAGCATCTTGTTATAAATACTGTAAAGATGTTTCTCGCGCCCGGTCACTTCCGCGTCTAAATGTGCCTCTTTGAGCTTTGACGTAATGACTTCGAGTATTTTTCCAACCACTTCACGCCGATTTCCGCGCGCTGCCCTAGTCGCTTTCACCAGTACTTTATGGCGCAAGGGATAAGAATAGCGAAAGCCCAGTTCTTGAAGTTCCTGGTAGATATTGTTAAGCCCCAGCCGGTGAGCAATGGGTGCATAAATTTCCAGAGTTTCCCGCGCGATGCTGCGTTGTTTGGCTGGAATCATGACAGATAATGTTTGCATATTGTGCAAGCGATCTGCCAATTTTATTAGAATGACACGGACATCACGGGCCATTGCCAGTAACATCTTGCGAAAATTTTCAGCTTGCGCTTCTTCCTGTGTTTGGAATTCAATTTTTGCAAGCTTAGAAACACCATCCACTAATTCCGCGACGGGTTCACCGAATCTTTCACTGATTTCAGCTTTGGAAATATCTGTATCTTCGACCACATCATGCAACAGGGCTGCCGTCAAGGTAGGGGCATCGAGACGCAACTTGCTTAGAATTCTTGCTACCGCTACAGGGTGAGAGATATAGGGTTCTCCGGACTTGCGGAATTGCCCTGAATGCGCTCCTAAACCAAATGAATAAGCATTTCTGAGCTGAATAATATCTTCAGGTTTAAGATATTGCGATGTCTCTGAAAATAAAAAATCTGCTTCTGCCATTGAGTTTAATTAATTTAGTATGCATCATTAAATTACTGAATATTTAAGTTCTCAAGTTTAAGCTTAAATCAGAAATTAATATTTGAAAGTTTGCTATGGCGATGTGTCAGGATACCTAACCAATCGACCTGTAATTAGATTTTAGAAATTACTGGGGTTTACGGGTTTTGTAATTTTAAAGTCATTTCTACATATTTCTGGGATTGAGAATGTCCAAGCCTACCTTGCCTTGGGCTACTTCACGTAAAGCTACGACCGTAGGCTTATTACGCCCAGCTTCAACCAAAGGTGCAGAACCAATTGCTAGTTGCCTTGCTCGTGCCGTTGCAACTAGCGTCATATCAAATCGATTGGATATCCTTTTCAAACAATCATCAACAGTAATTCGTGCCATTTCATTTGCCTCCGGAATGATAATAATGTTCAAATTTTACAGGAAAAAACATGAAATGATGGCGTTTATTAATCAACACTCCATTATGATAGCTGAGCAACTAAAAGGTGGTGTTTCATCGTTTGCCGTTCTGTCTTCAAGCGTTCAGCTTTAACAATGCAAATTAAATCGCTGAGCGCTTCGTTCAGTTTGCCGTTAACAATGATGTAATTGAACTCTGCAATATGGCTGATTTCTTCTCGAGCCGCCTTAAGTCGTTTTTTGATGATCTCAGGATCATCCTGTGCGCGAGTTTTTAGCCGGGTTGCCAGCGCTTCGGCTGAAGGTGGAAGAATAAAGATAGCGATAGAATGAGGGAAAATTTGTTTTATTTGCTTTGCGCCCTGGCAATCAATTTCAAGCAAAATATCCTGTCCGGATGACATTGCGTCATTGAGCCAGTGCTGCGAGGTACCGTAGAGATTGCCATAAACTTCTGCACTTTCCACAAATTCACCATTAAATAGCATTTGTTTGAATTTCGCTTCAGTGACAAAGTGATAATCACGGCCATCGATTTCTCCATTGCGGGGAAGTCGAGTGGTGTGTGAGACTGACAGATTAAGATTCAAACTCGATTGCAGTAATTCTCGAACCAGACTGGTTTTTCCGGCTCCTGATGGTGCGCTGATAACAAACAAACAACCTGGAGTTTTAATCATAATGCTTGTACCCAATCAACTTTTACGTTATTGATTTCTTATTTTGAGTTAAGAGCGATCAGTATTAGTCCTTTCAGGATTCTAACAAGCTTCGCTTCATCGTGCGTTATTCCTTCAGGTGATTCGGTCTCGCGATCCGCATAAATTAAACCAAGAGGTTTCTTATTAGCTACTAAGGGAAGCAGAAGGAAGCTGCGTGCATCAGGTAATAAAGTTGTGTGCCACAGTGGCATAAGTTTACGGACTCTGGGTATGAAAGCATTCGAAATAACGAGATCTATATTTCTTTGCATGGCAAGATGAAATAAATCATTAGTAGGCACGGCAGAGAAATTGAAACTCTTTTGGTATTCCAAATTTCTTTTACCTAACGAACTGCGTCCACGAAATGAATTCAATTTGGAATCTCTTAGACATAATGTAATAAAACGAAATCCAAGTGCAGAACAAAGAGAATCCAAACCTAGGTTGATAAGATTATCAAGTCTATAATCACCCGATGACATCATTTCAGTGGTATTTTGAATGCCTTTTAATAGCAATATCGATGCATTATAGGGTTTGTTGCAGGAGTAACGTTCAGTAATTTGCAGATTCGGAGCTTCATCGTTATTAATTGTCAAATCATTGATTAAATTTTCTTCCGCAGCAATATCGAATTCGCAATGCGCTGGGTCTTGGCTGATTTTATTATTCTTATCCACGGAAGCCAAATCGGCTGTGATTAGAAGTTCGCGAGTTTCTAAACTGGCTTTATCGATCAACTCATTCAGTATAGACATAGTCAGGTTGAGCGCTTTGCCAAACCGATTAAGTAATTCTTCTTTTAGGTTGAGATCTTCCTTGGTTGGATTAGCGCTTAGAATAAGCGGTGCGACTTTCTCACAAAACTCTGCTGCTATCTGCATCCATTCTTGTTTGTTCTTGGGTGTCATCAAGACACCTGATGGTTTTGCGCTGAGGGCTTGAATTACGTTGAAAGGCACATTCCAGTCATTTAATAAAGTTTCTGTCAGACTGTTCAGCCTGAAGCCAAGTACCTGCATGGATGCTTGTTCTGGCGTATGCCGATCTTGAGCGATAAGCGCCATCATTCGGTGATAAAGATCGGGTTCATAAGTAGCTAATAAAATGCATCCAAGATTTTTGAATAAAGCAGCAATAGAAACTTCTTCGACATCTTTAACAAATGAAGTTCGCGCAGCTAATTTGCGGCTAATCATGCTTGCTGCTAATGCATGAATTAATTCGATACGTACATGTGCTGCATGTTTTGCGGGCATTCCATCGACTAACAATATAGCCAAAGCACTGGTCTTGACTGAATCAAATCCTAATAAGAATATTGCCTTATTGATGCTGGAAATTTCTTTATTTGTAATTGCTTTAAAAGCTGCAGAATTTGATAAGCGCAGGATTTTTTGCGTTAATGAAACATCGGATAAAACATAATAAGTCAATTGTTGTATCGACTGATCATCCGATGAAGACAGTTTTACAATTCGCGCGATGGAACTACCAAGTGCCGGAAGATTTGGATCATTAGTGACAGCATTAAACAGACGATCTTTTAAAGTTATGGCATCACCTTTTAATGTGGTCGCAAGAACAAAGGAATTTGATGAGTCTTGTGGAAAACCAGTTTTTTGTATAGACCCCATCGTAATTTTCTTTCCAAAAGACACTGATGATATATATGAAATAATAGTGCTATAACTATTTGCGCCAGATTCTTTGTCTGAATACACTATTCATTAATAGTATTTTTAGTTTTTCTGTTATCGACACAAATCGAAATTGATTGATAATATAGTTAATGGCCGCCATGTTTGGCGAGATAATTCTGATGGTATTCTTCTGCGTTGTAGAATTGGCTTGCAGGCAAAATTTGCGTTACGATCGGATCTTGCCAGCGTTTGCTTATTTCTAGTTTTTCCTTGGATTCTCTTGCAGATTTTTCTTGCTCTGGCGTGAAATAAAAAATAACTGAGCGGTATTGTTCTCCTATGTCCGGGTCTTGTCGATCCTGTGTGGTAGGATTATGGCAGTTCCAAAATTCGTTTAACAAAGCCTCAAGAGAGATTTTATTATCATCATATTCTACTAATACCACTTCAACGTGACCGGTAGTGCCGGCGCAGACTGATGTGTAAGTTGGATTAGTAGTGTGCCCGCCAGAATAACCACAAGTGACGTTTTTAATGCCATTATTGCGACGAAAAGTGGCTTCTACTCCCCAGAAACAGCCCGCTCCAAAAATGATCTTATTAGCAGCCATTAATATTTTCTCATTGTTCTTTACGTACTTTTTCAATGAGCCCTTCCAGAGTTTTAATGGTAGCTTGTGGCGTTCCGCTCATTCCGCCGCTAGTAAGATACTTTCCATTAATGACCAAAGCAGGAACACCGTTAAGTTGATATTGACGAACCATTTGTGTCGATTTTGCCACTTGATTTTGGACCGTAAATGAATTGTAAGTATTTTCAAATTTTTTTCTATCAATGTTTTGTTTTTCGATCCAATCAAATAAAACAGATTCATTATTTAAATCAATTTTGTCGCGATGAATGGCATCATAAATCTTGTCGTTTAGCGTATCGGTTAGCGACATGGCTTCAATGGCGTAAAAAATTTTGGCACCGGATGCCCAGTTGGCACGAAGAATGGCGGGCACATAACGGAAGCTAACATCACTAGGTAGATTCATCAGCCAGGTTTTAAGATGCGGATGTAAGCTGTAGCAAGAGGGGCAACCGTACCAGAAAAATTCCAGAACTTCAATCTTGGCATTATCATCAGTAGGCTGAGGTTTACTCAGGACAACATAATCCTTACCTTCAACAATTTTAGCTTGTGCGTGAGTTTTAGCGATAAAAGCAAAAACCAATACTAAAACTAAAAAGAAAATCGTAACAGACTGATATCGATTCATTTAAACCTCCTGATAAAAAAGTGTTTCATTGATTAATGGGTTCTGGATGCCACAGAACTCGGTTAAAATAAATTTAAGCGTTGTTTAGTAAAACTTTTATTGTATTTTGATAAAGTGAGTATCGATGCCATTCTCCTTTAGAGAATGGCTGGTCTGATCGCTATCCGATCTGTTTGTAAAAGGGCCGATTCGAACTCTATACCAGGTTCCTCTCTCGGCTAAATCAATGGATTGTATGGATGCAAATACGCCGAGTAATGCGAGTCGTGCTTTAAGGTTCTCAGCCTCATCACTTTTTCTGAATGCGCCAGCCTGCAAAAATATTCTTTCTTTCATAGCTGGAGAGCTTTGTGTTTGAGGTGATACAGGCTGCTGCGATTGTGGAATAGGTTGTTTGGGTTCGATTGGAAGCATGCGAGATGGAATGGCAGCAGTTTGTTGAGGAGATGCTGTAGGCGTGATATCAGAGCTCGGCAAAGCTGCCTGTGGTGATCTTTCCAGCGACTTGTTGCTAACTTCGGGTGTTTTGGCAGCCACTTGCGGTTGTGCTGGCGGGTCAATATTTACTTGGTACTCATGGTTCATTTCAGGTTCATCAATACCTGGCAGTATTTTGTAAAAATCAAATCGAGGTTTTTCTTCGACTAAGTTTATTGGTTCTTCTGGCCTGGATTTTTCAGTACTTTTGGGTGTCTCAATAGGAGACTGAGTTTGATTTTTCTCAGTGGGTAAGAATGGACTGGGTGCATAGTTAAGATATAGCCATATTCCAATTGCACTCGCAAGACCTAATGCATAACCGACGAATCCACCTAAGAATGCCGAACCCCCTTTCTCATTTGTGGATTTGGCTGAAGACTTGCGAGTTTTATAATCCCGGCTCATGAGTGTCCTTATACAATTAATAGGTTACATTTTATCAGGTGCACTCACATCAAGTAATAGTAAACCGTTACTCAATGTCTGACGAATCGATGCAATTAGCGCTAGCCTGGCATGTTGCAATGGAATTTCAGGTACCAGAAAACGCGTCGAATTATAGTAACTATGAAATTCGCTGGCCAGTTCTCTGAGATAAAATGCAATGAGATGAGGCGAAAACTCTTTGGCAGCCATTTCGAGCGTATCAGGAAAATCAATTAATTTTTGCAGCAGAGCCAATTCTGCTGGACTGGACAGTGCCTCTGTATTGACATCTTGCAGATCGTCGACGTTACCATCCCATTGCACTAACACGCTGCACACACGAGCATGAGCATATTGAACATAATAGACTGGATTTTCATTGCTTTGCGATTTAGCCAAATCCATGTCAAAGTCTAAGTGCTGATCGCTTTTGCGCATCACGTAAAAAAATCGCGCGGCATCTTTGCCGACTTCTTGGCGTAATTCACGTAAGGTGACAAATTCACCGGAACGAGTAGACATCGGAGCTTTCTTTCCATTCCGGTAAAGTACGGCAAATTGCACCAAAGCGATTTGCAATTTTTCGGCATCCAGATCCAGTGCTTGCAACGCGCCTTTTACCCGTGGGATATAACCATGATGGTCTGCGCCCCAGATATTAATTACCTGATCAAAGCCCCGCTCAAATTTATTCAGATGATAAGCGATATCTGAAGCAAAATAGGTGAATTGGCCATTTTCTCGTTGCACGACTCGATCTTTCTCGTCTCCAAAATTTGTGGAGCGAAACCAAGTCGCTCCGTCTTGTTGATATAAATGCTGTTTTTTCGCAAGCAGTTCAATCGCGTGTGCCACCAGACCGTTATCAAATAACGACTGTTCTGAAAACCAGGTATCAAATTCGACGCCGAACTCCATTAAATCATTGCGGCAATCGCCCAGTTGCTCCGTTAACACAAAATTGTGTATATACGCATAGTCCTGACCCAGTATTTTTTTTGTGTTGGCAATCAGTTTGTCTAGTTGTTCGTCGGTGTTCATTTCAGTCGCTAGCACAGCTTCCGGCAAACTATCCAGCAACAGCTCAGGTTGATGTACATAACGTTGTGCATGCGCTTGAAAAATTTGTTGCGCCATAGTTTTAACGTACTCTCCCTGATAAGCATTCTGCGGAAAAGGAATATGGATATGATTAAGCTCCAGATAACGCAACCACGTTGATAACGTCAAGATATCCATTTGCCGTCCTGCGTCATTGACGTAGAATTCCCGGGACACATCAAATCCTGCAGCAGCTAAAATATTGGATAGGCTTGCCCCAATCGCTGCGCCACGGCCATGGCCAACATGCAATGGTCCAGTTGGATTGGCCGAGACAAATTCCACCTGGATTCTTTTTCCTTGTCCAAGGGTGCCATTTCCGAATGTATTTTTGCTATGCAATATGTAATGCAGGAATTGTTGCTTAGCAGAATTTTTTAAAAACAGATTGATAAATCCAGCGCCGGCCACTTCCACTTTTTCCAAATAAGTTGAAGGTGGTAGTGCATTAACCAATAATTGTGCAATTTCTCGTGGACTTTTATGTAATGGTTTGGCTAATTGCATGGCCAGATTACATGAATAATCGCCATGACTGGCTTGCTTGGTACGGGTCAATTCAATGTCAGAAACTGCAGCTTCAAGAGATGTAACAGCGTTACTTGCTTGCTGGAGAAGTCCGATAAAGTGAGTTTTGAAGTTGGGGAAATCAGATGATGTCATAGTTTAAGGGCAAGCGATATTATTAGTTTATTGCACTAAATTAAAGCGCATAGCATACACAGTTGCGTTGTTTCTACATGAATTACATTTTATCAGGAGCGTGACTCAGACCAAAGATTGTTGACGATGGGTTTCAAAAAGACAAATTCCTGCACTGACGGCAACGTTCAAACTTTCGATATTGCCTTGCATTGGAATTCGAATTAACTGATCGCAATTCTCGCGTGTTAAGCGCCGCATCCCTTTTTCCTCAGAACCGAATACCCAGGCAACAGCACCGCTAATTTTGAAATTGGTTAAATCATGTTCAGCGTCTTCGGCAGTACCAAAAATCCAAATACCTTGTTCTTTCAGTTGTTTCAGCGTGCGTGCTAGATTGGTGACCGATATAAAAGGCACGGTATCAGCCGCACCACTAGAAACCTTGTACACAGTGGGAGTTAATCCAACAGCCCGGTCTTTCGGCGCAATTACAGCATGCACGCCAAAAGCATCGGCGACACGTAGACACGCTCCCAGATTGTGTGGATCCTGAATTCCATCGAGCACCAACAGTCGCGCAGGTTCGGTTAATGCATGGAGGATGTCATCGATACTGACATAATTGCTTATACCATCGATATTGGCCACAATACCTTGATGATGGTCGTTGCCTGACATGTTAGTGAGTTTTGATCCATCGCAGGAGATGATGTGGATCTTCTTGTTGTCGGCCAACTTAATTAGTTCCCGTGCGCGTTGATCTGCGCGTGTGGCATCGATAAAAATCTCTTTGATACTGTTCGGATTTTGTCGTAAGCAACTGGTAACTGCATGAAAGCCAAATATAAAGCGAGTGCTGGTCACGTTTTAATTAAGCCCGAAAAAATGAGGTGTCACTTATTGTGAAGCGTGTCAAAATAAGAATACGCATAGAATACGCCACTGAATTTTGTGTATATTTATAGTGTAAAACAATTTCAGAAGCTTAATGCGATTTCTTATTTTTAGTAGGAGTCTTTGCCTTGGATTGCCCAGTTTTCTTTTCTGGTTCGGCTATAGCAAAATCTATTTTACTGGTTTCTAAATCGACCCGAACTAATTTGATGCGTATTCGGTCGCCCAAGCGATATTGTTTGCCGCTACGTTCGCCCAGTAAAACATGCTTGGTTGCATCAAAATGAAAATAGTCACTCGGTAATTCGGAAATATGCACCAATCCTTCTACGTATACATTGTCAAGCGCGACGAATAAACCGAATCCGGTCACGCTGCTGATCACTCCGTCAAAACATTCCCCAATTTTATCCTGCATATAAAAGCATTTTAACCAAGACTCAACGTCACGTGTGGCATCATCGGCGCGCCGTTCGGTCATTGAGCAGTGGTGCCCAAATTCGGACCAATCGCCAGGAAGGTAAGTCTCTCCGTTTAATACTGCTTTAATCGCACGATGTACCAGCAGATCAGGGTAGCGCCTGATTGGCGAGGTAAAATGTGTGTAAGCATCGTATGCAAGTCCGAAATGACCGGCGAGATCGGGACTATAGATAGCTTGCTGCAGCGATCTTAGCATCACTGTTTGAAGTAGCTGTGCATCCGGTCTTCCTTGTATTTTGAGTAAGGTTTGCGCGTAATCTTGCGCGCTGGGTTTGTTTTTTCCTCCCAGTTGGATGCCAAATTCCTTCAAAAAATTGCGCAGTATGTCAATTTTTTCTGGGGTAGGGCTTTCATGAATACGATAGAGTGTAGTCTGCCCATGCTTCTGCAGAAAATCTGCGGCGCAGACATTGGCCGCCAGCATGCATTCCTCAATTAAACGGTGCGCCTCGTTGCGATGCACTGGCAAAATCTTTTCGATTTTTCCTTGATCATTGAAGAACATTTGTGTTTCAGTGGTTTCAAAATCAATAGCGCCGCGTTTCTTACGTGCTTTCAGTAAGGCTTTAAAGAGCTTGTAGATTAGTTGCAAATGCGGTAATAATTCTGCATATTCTTGAGCCTCGTAGCTTTTTGCATCGGCCAGCATAGCCGCAACTTTGGTATAGGTCAGTCGCGCATGTGAGAACATTACGGCGGGATAAAAAGAATAGTCCAGTATATCGCCGTTGGCTTGGAATTGTATCTCACACACCATACATAGACGTTTTTTATCGGGGTTTAAGGAGCATAATCCGTTAGATAATACTTCTGGCAGCATCGGGATGACGCGGCGCGGAAAGTAAACCGAATTCCCTCGATTGAGAGCCTCCTGGTCAATCGGGTCGTGCGGTTTCACATAGTGACTGACATCCGCAATTGCTACATACAATCGGTATCCTTTGCCATCTTTTGCGCAGAAAACAGCGTCGTCAAAATCCTTTGCAGTTTCTCCGTCAATGGTTATCAGCGGTAAATGACATAGATCTTTTCGTTCGACCAACTCTTTCTTTAAGACATTTTTAGGGAATTTGGCTGAAAGTTTTTCAATATCTGGCGAGAACTCGTGAGGTAGATCGTGTTTACGTAAAGCGATTTCAATTTCCATCCCGGGAGCAGTATAGTTGCCAAGTATTTCAATAATTTTACCGATGGGCTGGGCGCGTTTGCTGGGTTGCTGGATTATTTCCACCATCACGACTTGACCGGCTTCAGCCTTTAGTGAGTGCTCCTGAGCGATCAAAATATCCTGACTAATGCGTTTATTTTCAGCTACCACCAATAGAATGCCATGATCAATATGTAGCCGTCCTACTAATCTCGTATTGCAAGACTCCAATACTTCTACGATCGCAGCTTCCCTGCGTCCGCGCCGATCCAGACCGATTTCACGCACTAAAACCCGGTCGCCATGCAGCGCTTTTTGCATTTCCTTGGCGCTCAGATACAAATCTGCACTACCATCATCCGGAATCAGAAAACCAAACCCATCGGCATGCCCCTGAATTCTGCCTTTAATTAAATTCAATTTCTCCATCACGCAAATATCGCCTTTGCGGTTACGGAAAATCTGGCCATCACGCATCATCGCCGATAACCGGCGATTAAAGAGATCTTCCTCTTTTCTTGTGATGGACAGTAATTTCCGTAACAATTGCTCGGCGATCGGAATACCTTGCTGCTTTAGGGTCTGAAGAATATATTCTCGACTAGGTAATGGATGCTCGTAGCGCTTTTTTTCGCGCTCATAGTGCGGATCCAATTGACGCAGCTTTTGCTTTTTCTCATTTGACAAAACAGTGATTTCCTATAGAATTACGCGTTCTTTGGCAGTCCGATCCGGCTGTCTCTTGCCCAGATGGCGGAATTGGTAGACGCGCATGGTTCAGGTCCATGTGCCTTCGGGTGTGGAGGTTCGAGTCCTCTTCTGGGCACCACAAACAACAACTAGCAGACTGAATGTTAATAGTAATTTTTTTAAAACAGAAACTACTATAGCTTAAACTATCCTATCCTAAAGAAGTTAATCAAGCTTTTTGAATAAAACCCTACTTCTATTTTAATATCAAGTTTGATCTTATATCAGATTGCTGATGTTTTGTGCTTTTTGCGCATTAGTCAATAGATTTATCCCGCCGCAAGTAGCGGGGAA
>NZ_JALHQJ010000002.1 GCF_022842015.1 Nitrosomonas sp.
ATGACCGATGCTGAACAATTGCTCTGGTCAAAATTGCGCCGCAAGCAAATTCTAGGCGTGCAGTTTTACCGCCAGAAGCCCTTGGCCAACTACATCGTCGATTTCTATTGCGCAGCAGCCAATCTCGTCATCGAACTGGACGGCTCGCAACATTTTGAACCGGATCACCAGGCCAGCGACGCGGAACGAGACCGGATATTGGAATCATTGGGTTTACGAGTGTTGCGCTTTGACAACCGGCAGGTTATGCAAGAACTGGATGCGGTGATGAGGGTGGTTTTTGCAGCGGTGGAGAAGGGAATCCTCTTAATCCCCCCTAGCCCCCCTTTTTCAAAGGGGGGTGAAGTATGAGCGCTGAAACTCCGGGAATTGATTCTGACAAAAATCGGGACACTAAAACATCCACATCAAAAACACCCCCCGCAACACCCACAATCACCATCCCCCCCTTTGAAAAAGGGGGGCCAGGGGGGATTATTCCAAAGGAGCTAGGGTGGATTCACCACCTCGACATCTGGACTGCCGCCGAAACAGAAAAGAAATCAGGCCGTGGCCGTAGTAGTGGCAATGGCGTCAGCGTGTACGGCATCCAAAAACTGCGCGAACTGATTCTTGAACTGGCGGTGCGCGGAAAATTAGTGCCGCAAGATCCGAACGATGAACCGGCTGGTGAGTTAATCAAGCGGATGCAGATAGAAAAAGCAAAGCTGATAGCGGAAGGCAAGATTAAGAAAGACAAACCATTGCCGCCAATTTCGGATGAGGAAAAATCGTTTGAATTGCCGCAGGGGTGGGAGTGCGCTCGACTAACTGATCTTGTAAATATCTTAAATGGACGTGCTTACAAAAAAGAAGAACTACTCGATACAGGAACACCAGTTCTGCGTGTTGGCAATTTGTTTACCTCAGAACACTGGTATTACTCTGATCTTACTTTAGAAGATGAAAAATATTGTAATAAGGGAGATCTATTGTTTGCATGGTCAGCATCTTTTGGGCCATTTATTTGGGAAGGTCCTAAGGTGATATTTCATTATCACATATGGAGGCTTGATCTATATGGTTGTGATTTTATTTACAAGAATTATCTTTATACTTTTCTTCTCGAACAGGCACAAAAAATAAAAGCTTCCGGTCACGGTGTAATGATGGTGCACATGACTAAGGAGAAAATGAAAAAGTTAATTATTTTTCTGCCCCCCCTTGAAGAACAACATCGCATCGTAACCAAAGTCGATGAACTTATGGCGCTGTGCAATCAACTGGAGTCGCAGCACATCTACGCCGCTGAAGCACACGAAAAACTGGTAAGCCACCTGCTCGGCACACTCACCCAATCGCAAAACGCGCATGACTTCAGCGCCAATTGGCAGCGCATTGCTGCGCATTTTGATACCTTGTTCACCACCGAAGCCAGCATCGACGCACTCAAGCAAACTCTGCTGCAACTGGCGGTGATGGGCAAACTCGTGCCGCAAGACCCAACCGATGAACCGGCCAGTGAATTGTTGAAACGCATACAGGCGGAAAAAGCCAGGTTGGTGGCTGAGGGGAAGATCAAGAAAGGAAAATCCCCCCTAACCCCCCTTTTACCAAGGGGGGGAACAGGTTCAGCTGCAGCAACATCAATCAATCCCACTACGATCACCCTTTCTACACCCCCTCTTTCTAATTCCACCCCTAACCCTAACTCTACCCCCCCCTTTGAAAAATGGGGGTCGGGGGGGATTCAACGGGGAATTTCAGAGGAGGAAAAGCCGTTTGGATTACCACAAGGGTGGATGTGGGTAGCACTCGATGAAATCTCACTGGTTGGAACAGGAGCAACACCATTGCGAACCAAACCTGAGTATTTTAATCCAGGGGTTATTAGCTGGGTAACAAGTGGAGAGACTTCGAAACCATATATTTTTGAAACTGTACAATGTGTGTCACCATTAGCACTTAAAGAAACAAACCTGAGTGTGTATCCAGAAGGCACTCTTATCGTTGCAATGTATGGACAAGGGAAAACACGAGGTCAAATTACAGAGCTAATGATAGAAGCTGCTACTAATCAAGCGTGTGCGGCTATCAGACTTATTGATCCTGATGAATGTCATAGACAATATGTGAAGCTATTTTTTGAGAAAATATACGATGAAATTCGTGAATTGGCTGCTGGCGGGGCGCAACCAAATTTAAATCTAAGCAAAGTTAAAGAAACTGTAATCTATCTTCCCCCCCTCCCAGAACAACACCGCATCGTCGCCAAAGTCGACGAACTCATGGTTCTCTGTGACCAACTCAAATCCACGATCACGCAAGCCAGCCAATTACAGAAAAAACTGGCGGATGTGGTGGTTGAGCAGGCGATAGCTTCCTGAAAGAAGGTATGAGCAACACTCAGCTTGTCCTATTCACCCTCGCCAGCGGCCGTTCCGGCACGAGTTATCTCGCTGATTTCTTTGCCAAGAACATCACACACTGCTACAGCACACACGAGCCTTATTTCACGCCAGGCAATCCCACGCTGTTCGGCAAGCCGATCGCCTGGAATACGCAGCATAACGACAGCGCCTTATTACCGGAATTGGAGCGCAAGTGCCGTTTTATTGCCAGCCGCAAGGAGCCAGTTTATTTTGAATCCAACCATGCTTTCCTCAAGGCCTTCAATCGCCATGCCGGGGCGCTGTTAAACAACCCCGGTTTTATCCATCTGGTGCGCCATCCATTGCGGGTGGCCAAAAGCGAATATATGCGCGAGCAGATGATGCGCAAGTGGCATTTTCCATTTGCCGATTACACCAGCGATACCGGCGAGCGCTATTTCCGTTGGGCATTGACCGGGCGGGAAGACGTATTCCGGCACTATCCGCCATCACTCAGCCGCTTTCAGTTTTATCTGCTGCAGTGGCTGGAGATTGAGTACCGCGCGATGCAATTGATTCGGGATAATCGCTGGCAGGAACGCGTATTTTTTATCGATGTCGATGTGGATCTGAAACAGGAAGCGGTGCTGAAGAACATGGTCAGATTTTTTGATTTGCCGCATCAGCCGGTCTTTAAAATGGATCTGCGCCGCAACCAAACTCCGTTTATCGGCCCGACCCTCGTGACGCAACAGGACAAACAGGAATTCCAGGCGATTGCGCACCATTTACCCGAACGTTATAAAGAGCTGCTACAAAATAGACTTTATCGTGATTGCAGCTGGTTCACCGAAGTGAACCAGCTAATGATTGATGGCAACTAAGTATGAATTTGCTTGGGTTCGTCTTATCCACGCCGCAGCGGTATCTCCTTCACTAAAGCATACACCGCCGGGAAAATGATCAATGTCAGGATCGTTGCGGAAACCATGCCGCCGACCATGGGAGCGGCGATGCGGCGCATCACTTCGGAGCCGGTGCCGGTGCTGAGCATGACTGGCAGCAGGCCGACCACGCTGCCGGCGATGGTCATCATCACCGGGCGGATACGGTAAACCGCGCCCTGCACCACGGCGTCATACAAATCGGTCAGGGTTACTTGCTCACCCATCGCTTTGCGTTGCCGGGCGATGGTGGCGAGTGATTGATCAATGAAGGTCAGCATCACCATACCGGATTCCGCGGCGATGCCGATCAGACCGATGAATCCGACCACCGCGGCAATGCTCAGGTTGTAGTCAAGCCAGTACATCAGCCAGATGCCGCCGACCACAGAAAACGGTATCGATAGCATGACAATCAGCGTTTCGGTCAGGCGGCCGAAATTCAGGTACACCAGCAGGAATACCAGCGATAGGGTCAGCGGTATCACCAGTTTCAATTTCTCGGTGGCGCGCTGCATGTATTCAAATTGCCCGCTCCAGGTGGCATAGTATCCTGGCGGAAATTGCACCTGTTCTTGCACGGCTTGCTGCGCGTCGGCAATGTAACCGCCGATATCGCGGTCGCGAATATCGATGAAAATATAGGCGGACAGCAGCGCGTTTTCGGTGCGGATACTCGGCGGCCCTTGCATCAGCTTGACCTGCGCTAATTGACCCAGTGGAATCATAGTGCCGCCCATCGCAGGCACCAGGACTTGCGTGGCGATGGCCTGCGGGTCGCTGCGTAGTTCGCGCGGATAGCGGATCGCGACATCAAAGCGCTCCCGCCCCTCCACCGTGGTAGTAATCACTTCTCCGCCCAATGCCACGGAAATGACTTCGAGCAAATCACCCACTGCCAGGCCGTAGCGTGCCAACGCCAGCCGATCCGGCTCTATATCCAGATAATAGCCGCCGGTGATGCGCTCGGCATAGGCGCTGGTGGTGCCGGGTACGGTTTTCACCACGGCTTCGATTTGCCGGGCGATGGTTTCGATTTCAGTCAAATCATTGCCGAACACCTTGATGCCAACCGGCGTGCGGATGCCGGTGGCAAGCATATCGATGCGATTCTTGATCGGCATGGTCCAGGCGTTGGCGACACCGGGGATTTGCAGTGCCTGATCGAGTTCGGCGATCAGCTGGTCGATGTCCATGCCGGGGCGCCATTCATGTTCCGGTTTCAGATTGATGATGGTCTCAGTCATTTCCAGCGGCGCCGGATCGGTCGCGGTATCGGCACGTCCCGCCTTGCCGAACACCGAAGCCACTTCCGGAAAACTCATGATGATTTTGTTTTGTGTCTGCATCGTTTCTGCCGCCTTGGTCACCGAAATGCCCGGCAACGTGACGGGCATGTACAGCAATGTGCCCTCGTTTAAGGTCGGCATGAATTCTGTGCCCAGCCGCATGGCCGGATAAACTGTCACAGCCAGTACGCCCAATGCAATCACCAGAATGGACTTTTTCCAGTGCATCACACCCGCGACTATAGGTTGATACCCGCGAATCATCAGGCGGCCCAGCAGATTGTCTTCTTCACGCGGAATGCGGCCGCGAATCAGCAGCAGTATCAGCACCGGCACCAGCGTAATCGACAGAACGGCAGCGCCGGCCATGGCAAAGGTTTTGGTATACGCGAGTGGCTGGAACATACGCCCTTCCTGCGCTTCCAGCGCGAACACCGGCAGAAACGATACCGTGATGATCAGCAGGCTGAAGAACAGCGACGGCCCGACTTCCTTACACGCGGCGATTACCGCGTCGGTGCGCGATTCCCCCGGTTTAAGCCGCGCCAGATGCTTGTGCGCATTTTCCACCATGACAATGGCGGCATCGGTCATTTCCGCAATCGCCAGTGCAATACCGGCCAGGCTCATGATGTTGGAGTTAATGCCAAGCTGCGCCATGGCAATAAACGCGATCAGTACGCCGATGGGCAGCATGATGATCGCCACCAGCGCACTGCGCACGTGCATCAGAAACACTGCGCAAACCAATGCCACGATGATGATTTGCTCGATGAACACGGTTCTCAGTGTCGCAATGGCGCGATGAATCAGTTCGGAACGGTTGTACACCGATTCGACCGATACATCCTGCGGCAGGCCGGATTTAATCTGGTCAATTTTTGCTTCGAGATTGTGAATGACCTCCAATGCATTCTCGCCATAGCGCGCCACCGCGATACCGGAAACCGCTTCCCCTTCGCCATTCAGCTCGGTGATGCCGCGGCGTTCACTGGGCACCAGTTCCACGCGGGCAATATCCCGCAACAGTACAGGCATGCCAATATGCGCCCGCACCACCAGGTTCTCCAGATCGCTGATGCTGCGCAGATAACCTCGGCCACGCACCATGTATTCAGTTTCTGCCAGCTCGATTACGCGCCCGCCGACATCGCGGTTGCTGGCGGCGATCACTTCCGTAATGCGTTTCAACGGAATGTCATAGGCTTGTAGACGGCGCGGGTCGACCGTGATCTGATAAGTTTTGACAAATCCGCCGACACTGGCAACTTCGGATATGCCGTGCGTGGTGGTTAATTGATAGCGTAGAAACCAATCCTGAATGGTGCGTAATTCGTCCAGCGAGCGGTCTTTCGCGGTTACGACATACTGATAAATCCAACCGACGCCGGTTGCATCCGGACCCAGCGCAGGCCGCACATCCTGAGGCAGTTGGTTCGCCGCAAAACTCAAATATTCCAGCACGCGCGACCGCGCCCAGTAAATATCGGTGCCGTCTTCAAAAATGACATAAATGAACGAAACTCCAAAAGCCGACTGACCACGCACGACCTTTGCGCGCGGCACCGCTAGCATGGCGGTGGTGAGCGGATAGGTGACCTGGTCCTCGACAACCTGCGGCGCCTGGCCGGGATATTCGGTATAAATGATGACTTGCACATCGGACAAATCGGGAATCGCGTCAATCGGCATTTTCCATAACGAGTAAACACCCCAACCGACGATCAATGCAGTGCCCAGCAATACCAGAAAAACATTGCGAATCGACCATTCAATCACGTATTTGAGCATGTCGATGCCCTCCTAGTG
Source organism: Nitrosomonas sp. (assembly GCF_022842015.1). Taxonomy (GTDB): domain Bacteria; phylum Pseudomonadota; class Gammaproteobacteria; order Burkholderiales; family Nitrosomonadaceae; genus Nitrosomonas. The sequence continues at coordinate 6,394 of NZ_JALHQJ010000002.1, forward strand.
ATCGTGAAAAGTATCGGCGGGTTGAATGCGCACAATGACGAATTCACCCGCCGATTCTTCGGCGATTTCAAAAATGACTTTCTGCCCCGGCTTGAAGGATTGCAATAACGCTGGTTCCAGGGTACGAAAATCCATCGTCATTGCGGGCCACTTGAGGCTTGCAATCGGACCGTGCGCAAGTGTAACCGTCGCATGCGCGAAATCGATCGCCTCAATGCTGCCTTCACCGCGATATTGCACTTGTGAAGCAGACAAAACTGCTGCGCTGGATGCGATTTCCTGCTCGCCGGACACCGGATAGTATGCAGTGTGGCCAAAACTGTTGAGCGCGCTTTTAAAGTTACTTTCCGCGTCTATCAGAAAATTCGCCTTGACCACCACGGCCTCGCCGACCCTAAGTCCACCCAGCACTTCGGCAAAGCCGTCGGCATGCATGCCCAGCTTTACCGTGCGCGGTTCATAGCGGCCAGTCCCCAAACTCACCAAGACCACGCGGCGGGTTCCAGTATCCAGCACAGCCGAATCCGGCACGGTCAGCACTTTATTTTTGCTATGAAACGATGCAAATTCGGCGCGTGCATACATGGCGGGCTTCAGTAGCCCATCAGGATTGGACAGCACGATGCGCACAATCGCGGTGCGCGTCTCCGGCGTCACTGCCGGATAAATAAACGCCACTTCACCGTTAAAAACCTTGTCGGGATACGCATCCACGCGAATGGTCACCAGTTGGCCGGGATGAATCATGCCCAAATCCTGCTCGAACACATCAGCCAGCATCCACACGCTCGACAAATCGGCGATTTGGTACAGCGTTTCTCCCGGCATGAAGCGTTGCCCTTCAATGGCTTTCTTTTCCAGCACCACGCCATCGGCTTGTGCGCGCAATGCCAAGTACTGGCGGACTTCGCTAGTCTGCTGCAGACGCCGTAATTCAGTTTCCGCGACATCCCAGTTGCGCAGTTTTTGTAATGCGCTGGTAACCAGTCGTTGCATCGCGGCGCGCACATCCGGATCGCCATCGGCGACGGATTGCAGGCCGCGTACGGCGATTAAATATTCCTGCTGCGCGGCAATCAGATCAGGACTGTAAACATCCATCAGTACATCACCCTTTCTGACCGCTTGCCCCGTGGTATTAACATACAGCCGTTGTATCCACCCTTCAAACTTGGTCACTACGGTGTATAGCTTGCGTTCATCGGTCTGCACTGTCGCCACCGCGTGCACAGTGCGTATCAGTTCACGCAACTCCGCCGTTTCGGTGCGCACACCGAGTTTTTGCACCTTTTCGGTGCTGAGAGTCACAATGTTTTGATCCGATGGCGCTTCTTCGCCGTCGAAAACCGGCAGATAATCCATACCCATCGGATCTTTTTTGGGCACTGGAGAAGTATCTGGCAAACCCATTGGGTTACGGTAATACAGAATCTTGCGTTCCCCGTTGGTCGTTATCGTTGCGGTCGTTGCCACGGCTGTTTGTGATTGTGTATAACCCCACCAATAGCCTACGCCCAGTAGGGCTAACAGCGCGATTGCGGATAAGACCTGTTTAATCATGAATGACATGGGAAGCTCCTGGATTGTTATCAGTGCGCATGTTTTTTACCCACCAGCCAATCAATCTCAGCCAGCGCTTTGTTGTAATTGGCCATCGCAGTGATGCGATTGGCCTCAAAATCAAATACTGTCATCTGATTATCCAGTAGTGTCAGAAAATCAACCCGGCCTACCTGATACGCAGTTAATGCGGATTCAACAGTCAACTGCGCCTGCGGCAGAATGGTGGTTTGATAGAGTTTGACTGATTTAAGGCTTTGTTCGGCCATCGCAATCTGCTGCCGCAATCTTGCTGCCACCTCGTTACTTTGAGCCTGATACAGACTAGCTATTTGGTCACGTAGCGCTTGCGCTTCCAGGATGCGTGGTTCGATTTTATTGCCGCGCCATACCGGCAGATTGATAGCCACCGTCATGCTGACCATATCGTCGCGTCGGCTGCCATCGAGCATGCTGTCGCGCTGGCCATAAGAGAACCGCACATCGAGATCCGGATAATATGCCCGGCGCGCCAAATCAACGGATTTTTCATTGCGTGCAATCAGGCTTTGCAATGCCAACAGTTGCGGACGTTGTGCCATGGCTTCCTGCTGTAGCGCCTCCAGAATCAGGGGCGTTTCCTGAACGTGCAGCAGCACTGGAACCAGAGTCCCGGTCTTGGTGTTGTGTCCCAGTGCGCGAATCAGTTCCGCCTCAAACACGGGCTGCTCACGCGACAGCTCCAGCAATCTGTCCAGCATTCTTGAGACTTGTGTCTGCGCCTTCAGCACATCCGCCTGGCTGCCTTGCCCTACCTGATAACGCTCTTCCGTGATGCGCAAAAAATGTTCCAGCGTCTGCCGGTTTTTTTCAACCAATTGAATCATCTCGAGCGTAAGGCCCAAATCAAAGTAAGCCGTCTTCAAATCGTGAATCACGCGATTAACTGTTTCCTGATAGCCATATTCAATGGCTTGCGCATCCTTGCTGGCAACTTCCTTGCGCAGACCACGTTTCCCCGGAAAGGGGAGACGCTGGGACAGGCCGATCATTTTCATCGTCATATCTTCACGGTTAAATGGCGACGACGCCAACGGCGCATTGATCACACCCGCTTCGAGCATGGGATCATCCAGCGCCTCAGCCGGTGCGATTCTTTGCTGCGCTGCTGTGCGTTCTTGATGTGCCGCTCGGATTTCTGGATTGTTTTCTAGTGCTTCCCTGATCAGACCGGGTAATAACGTGGTATTGCCCACAGGCGATACGGTTGCGAGTTTCTGTGGAATTGAGTGGGTGAACACCGTTGATCCGCTTTTGTTTACATCCCCATCTGCATATACAAAAGATGTCATCACAATCGCAGCCAGAGTAATGACAACCATGTAAGCGCGCTTCATCGCAGCCTCCGGATGAAATTTTGTTGCTGTTGATGCGTTTTAATAACGAATAAAATTAACATGCTAGCCTCCTGATAGGTAATCTCGCCTGTTCGATTAAGAATGAGCAGACACCGCGGATAGTTTGCGACATTGCACTTCATACGCAACACGTATTGAAGCGCAGCGTTTCTGCAAAAAATTCGCTTTTTTGCCTAAGCAACCGGCAAATTTATAGGAAGGCGGGTAATGGAGGGCGTTGCGGCTGTTCCGGAACAAATGAGGTGAATCCGGAATTTAATGATGGTACTACTGAAGTGATCTTGATTAGCATCGGTGCAGTGTAGCCGGAGAGAACGGGCGTGCTGCTATAAGCATTACAAGAAGCATCGTCGCAGGGCAGGCTGGTCAACAGATGATTGATTGTGCCATCAGGTGCTTGCTTATGACAGTCGTCATGATGATGGCTGTCGATGGTTGTCATTGATTTGTCAGCATGATTGCTGAGATTATTTTCTTGCGCACACACGGACAAAACGGCTGCTGCAGCGCCTTGCAGAGGCAGCCACAGCATAAAAAAAACCAATAACCATTTGTAATTGTATGCTTTCATGTTTTTTATTATAAACAATTTCCAGATTTGACAAAGAAAATCTTCAAATAATTTCTGCTTCTGATCAACGCAACTGATTGGACGTCATCAATTGCTGATACTGTTGCTCATAGTGGTCGGCCTTCAATTGATCTCCGGCAAGCTTGGCTGCCTCTGCTGCACGATAAAGGGCATTACGACGATTGGGAGTGCGCTTTAGTGAAGCTTCGAGTTCCTGCAGCGCTTCACTCGGCCGTTTCAGTTCAAGCTGCAGTTCTCCCAGCAATTCCCTGGCGGGAATGATTGCACCTGGCGTGACATTGTCCTTTTCGGTTGAATCTTCCAGCTCAGCCGAAGCACGCATAAGTTTCAACGCATCCTCTGTTTCGCTTTTCGCGTGCGCTACCCAGGCTGCAACTGCCAAACGCTGGATTTCGATTTGATCAGCGGTATAGTCTTTATTGGCAGCCCGGTCGGCATCACGCAACGTTTCCAGTCGTTGCAGGCTATTTTGGGCCACAGTTAATTTTCCAGCTCTTGCCGCTCCCAAACCACGGGCAAAGTGTGTGATGGCTTCGCACCAGCCGAATTGTTGCCACGGAAAATCGCTTGGATTGACGTTGAGTTCAGCGGCCTCGTGCCATTGGGCACGTTCTATCGCATAGCGTGCTGGAATTGCCGCGTACGAATAAGCGGTCGTGGTGTTTTCCGGCTGCACTTTTTTAATCGATTGCAGCTCTTGTAAGATTTTCCGAGCTTTTTCTGTCTCTCCGATCTGCAGATAAGCGTAGATCGTGTAATCCATGAAGTGAAATTGCTGATCCCAGGTTGCGGTCAATGCGTTTTCTCGTGCATATTCTTTTGCTGCATGATGGGCCGTCAGATTGGATTGTATCGCATCTTGCCAATGGCCTAATCGAATGAAGATGTGCGATGGCATGTGCAACGCATGCGGCACTGCCGGTGCAATGCGTGTATATGCCCGCGCTGCATCCAGTCCCAGCCCGGCTAGTTCGGGATAATCGCTACTGTGGATGATGTAATGGGTCACACCCGGGTGATCCGGTTCATGTTCCAGTACCTTTTGCAGAATACCCAATGCTTTTTTCTGGCTGGCAAAAGTCTTGTCGCTTGGAGAAGCCGTAGAAATCAAAGCCAGCGCATAAAACACGGCAGCTTCGTGATCATCAGGATTTTGCGTCATGATCCGCTCCATCGCGCTCTGGTACGCCAGCTTTCTTGCGCCGTAATCTGCTTTTTCGTCGACTTGATACAAGGATTCAATAGCTTCAAGATAGGCTGCTTCTCTTTTCGTTTTGATCGCTTGTTTGCTTACTTGTTGTAATGCCTCTCGCCCTTTTTGCAATTCTGTTGCAACCGGAGGCGTCGCCCATAACTGGTGATAAAGGCTCATCGCGACGCCCCAGTATCCCATACCGCAATCCGGATCAATCACAGTAACTTGGCGAAATGTCTTTTCCGCCTCTTCATACCAAAACGAATGCAGCATCGCCACTGCCTGATTAAATTGCGCTTGCGCCATCGGTGTGCAGGAAACTGGAAAGTTTACCTTACCTAATTTCTCCTGGTCGAAAGCGCCTGAATGATGATGACCCTCGTCCGCTTGTAATGTACCAGCAAACAAAGTGACTGTGATGGTAATCATGGTTATGAATGTTTTCATGTAACACCTCAAAATAAAATATTGTGATATCTCGATACGATTAGGTAGGCCTTATTTCTTCACGGGAGGTTTTGAGCGAATGCGCGGATGGCTGGCGCCATGAAGCTCGAGAAATTTTTTTGCGTCATCATCTTCCCCAGCCAAAGTATCCAGAATCGGACAATCCTGACGCTCATCACCATGACACTGCGCAATTAATTGCGATAAGGCCTGAGCAATCAATTCCAACTCGGATATACGCGCTTTTAACTCGGTTAAATGCCCAGCTGCCAGTTGTTTCACTTCGCGGGCAGGCCGCTGCCGATCCTGCCATAATGAGAGCAGTTTTTTAATTTGCGCCGTGCTAAAACCGGCCACACGCGCCCGGCGAATGAAACGCAATGTGTGTATATCGCGTTCAAGAAAATGACGGTAACCTGAATAAGCGCGTGCCGCCTTGGGAATAAGACCCGTTGCCTCATAATGACGAATCATTTTTGCGGAAACACCAGAAGCTTGCGCTGCCTGTCCAATATTCATTTCAACACCTCAATGATGCGCGTGGACTAATGCATGACCGCGGCCTCGCGCAATAAGCCAGCGGTTAACTGGAAAAGCAGCCATGCCTGCAATGATCAATGCAACTGCAAGACTGCCCCAAAACAACATCGAATCGAGCGCTGCATCCATCGCTCCCGGAATTATCAACATCACCAGATTATCAGCGATTTCCATGATCGTAATCGAAACCGTATCGGCCGCGAAGGCAATACGCATCGCAGCTTTATAGTTGTACCCCGCACGCAGAAAGGGTAGCATGGTCAACAGATAACCGGAAAGGAATGCGAGTCCTATTGCAAGCGCAATTGTGGCCACATTGCTCCATCCCATTGTTGTTCCAATCACCATTCCGGCAATCTCGCCGATCGCGCAGCCCGATAAGCAATGCACGGTGGCCCTCAATGTAACACTGTGCAACGACTGTTCTGTCAATGAAGAATGATTGTGATGCAAATGATCTTTCATGTTCAACTCCTGTAAATTTGTATAAGGAGTATTAATGCTGAAGCTTCCCATCGTTGGAAAGTCAAGCGTCAGTTTGAGTGTATTGCAATAATTTAATCAAATATTGGGGAACATCATTAATTCTGTGTCTGACCAGCCTGTGATTTTTGCTATAGTTTTTAAGTAATAGAACACAATTCGCAACACAGGAAATAAGAAAAATAATTCAAAAGCTGACAGAGTTCGGTCTGGAATTAGGTAATCAGTTTAATGAAGCTAACTTGGCTAGCCAACATCAGGCGGCAAATCACGATGAATTGTTGCGCTCTATACTTGAATCCGCAGTACAAAAAACAACATCCTCAGAGTTTTGCTGTAATCTATAGTCTTGGAATTCAGCTCGATATAGGATTTTCGTTTGAAAACTTTCCAGTGTCATTGTGGAAATAATCTGCATTTTGAGAATAGTCAGTGTTTCTCCTGCAGTCGGATGGTGGGTTATTTACCGGATGAAAGCCAGCTAAGCGCTTTGGAGCCATCTGCTGATGGTAATTGGTTGGCTTTACTTAATAAACAAACCTACCGCTTGTGTAAGAATAATGTGGATTATAATGTTTGTAATTGGATGGTGTCAGTTGATGATCAACATCGTCTATGCGTTTCATGTCGTCTTAACCATATTATTCCAAATCTCAGTACGGCGCAAAATCTGACCTTATGGTATCGCGTTGAACTTGCGAAACGGCGCTTACTGTATACCTTGTATAGCCTGAGATTGCCGGTAGTCAGTCGAGAGCAAGATCCGTCTAAAGGAATGGGTTTTGAATTCTTGCAGGATGAAGCTGTAGGAGGAGAATTCAGTAATGAATTGACTGTCGGTCATAGTATTGCAACAGGCCATAATTTGGGCATGATCACTATTAACCTGCTTGAAGCAGAACACGGCTCTCGCATAGAGATGCGGGACAAAATGAATGAGCGCTATCGTACTTTGCTGGGCCATTTCAGGCATGAATCCGGGCACTACTATTGGGATTTCTTGATAAAAGGAACAGACAGGATTGACAGTTTTCGTGAATTGTTTGGTGATGAACGCTTAGATTATCAACAATCGCTAAAATCCTACTATGATCAAGGCCCGCCAACATTTTGGCGGGATATTTGGATTAGTGCCTATGCCAGCACGCATGCTTGGGAAGACTGGGCGGAGACATGGGCGCATTATTTGCATATGGTGGATACGGTCGAAACCGCACATGATTTTGGATTTAGAATCCATGGACATGATGTTTCTCCACCTGTAATAATCGATAACACTCAAATGAGCAGCGGTTATTGTACCCCTGCTTCGTTTGATGAGTTGTTCGATGATTGGTGTCGTTTATCGGTTGCATTGAATGCACTTAACCGCAGTATGGGTATGGACGATGCCTATCCCTTCGTGATTTCCAATACTTCGTTGAATAAACTTCGATACATTCACCAAATCGTAACCGAAATCAGTCATTAATCACTCTTTACTTGTGCGTTTTCCCACTCAAAGCGGGGCAGGCGGGCGCAAGCTCTGCGCATTCCCTCATTCCATTGTTTCTGCATTGACTTGTACATTGGGGAGTTGAGTGTTAGCTTTAAATGATAGGGTTCTTGAATAGTATCACTGGTGTGCATTGCCAGTTCGATGGGTGGACCTACAGAGATATTGCTGCGGATAGTGGATTCCACAGATACCAACGCACAACGTGCAGCGTCTTCGATTGAAGTGGTGGTCGTAATGATGCGATCCAGAATCGGTTTGCCATATTTATTCTCACCGATTTGCAGATAAGGTGTTTCCGGTGAGGCACTGATATAATTCCCCTGCGGATAAATCAAGAAAATCTCTGAGGGTTGCCCGGCAATTTGCCCACCTAAAATAAAACTGGCTTCAGCACCGCCATTAGCGCTTTTTTTCATTGCATCAGCATGCTGGCGTTGCTCTTCTTGGCTGAGCTGGCCAATATAGTGCGCCACCTCATATAAATGAAGGCCCTTACGTAAATTCATTTTGGCATTTGGTTTTTCCAAATCAGTTCGAATGTTGTTGAGAACTGCTTGTGAGGTAGCTAGATTGCCAGCCGTCAACACAACACAGATGCGCTCATCAGGCCAGACAAACGTACTCATTTTGCTATAAGTCGTTACATAATCAACGCCAGCGTTGGTTCTTGAGTCAGAGGCAAACACCAGTCCTTTGTTAACACTGATGGCGAGGCAATAAGTCATATGTTTTATATAAAAATAAATCAGAGTGGTTATGTCACAATTTTTTTATCTGAAACCGGACACTATTCATGTAATGCGTTTGTTACGGGTGCAGTAGGGAAAACAATTTAATTCCTTAGAGTTCTATTATTTTTACTTCCGTTTCCAATCTTGAACTTACACCGCCCCGATAGGAACCATACACGGGTAAAGTTTTCTTTGGATCTTTACTAGCGGCAACTGGTATATACGCTTCATTGGTAAAAATACCAGCGCTTGGATCTACGCCGACCCATCCTGCTCCTGGTGCTATGAATTCCACCCAGGCATGTAGTTCATGCCCTTCTCCTAATTCCGGATTGAAGGCGTATCCGCTAACAAAGCGCGCGGGTATCCCCAGAGATCTAAGCATGGTGATCATCATCCATGATAAGTCACGACACGATCCATTTTTTCTCTGAAAGCAATCGGAGGGTTCGTGTATGTCTTCAGCATATCTTACCGTATGATCCCAATGTTGATTGATTAATTGCAAAATTTCATTTACCGGTGTCAGTAATTCGTTAGGTGGCAGCGACCTATAGGGCAACAATAGGGCTTGCATTTCAGGTGAAATAGACTGATTGATGCTCAAATATCCAAAGTGTTCTTGACGGTTCATTTCCAGGGCATTCATATCTATGAAGAAACCAAAAGGGTTAAATTGAGTAGAGTGCACCTTAATGGATGCATTAATCTCAAGATGCTTCACAGTTTTATTAAACCAACATTGATATTGTAATGAATTCTCAATATTCAATAAGGGGAAGAGCCCGTCTGAGATGGGATCTACTTTGAGATCGAAGGCTTCAACTTGCAAGTAAGATCGATGTTGAGGGTAAAAATTAAGATAATGAGGTTCAAGAAAAACCGAATCATCATAGTAGTATCGAGTGATATGGTGTATATGTAACCGCATAAAGTAACCTTTAACCCAGAGTTATGGAAATTGCGAAAGCTTTGTTCAAGACTTCGTGGGTATAACATTTGATCTGTTGGTGTTGGAAGCTGCCGATTAATCCATGACCTTTAGTCATTGACTAAAATCTTTCGTCTTGTTGTTACATGTTTTTGCAACAAATGATGCATTGCCTAAAAATCTATTTTTTTCAGCATCCTAAATTAATTAGTGTATTTCCGTATTGACGTGTGTGCCTGATAGTTTACATCGTTAGCAAGAATCGTGTGGCACCAAAAGGAGAGCTGGTCATATGAACAAACTTAAATGAAGGTGGGCTTAATAGTCAACCGCAGCCATTGATAGTGGTTAAGGTGTTGGAGAAAACCGAAAGGTTATACAGGTAATTGAATGTTGAAGAAGTAAGAAACTATAATTTTCACTAAAATAGATGCTCTGAATGAATCGGGTTTGATAAACCGTTAGCCTTGTCGAACGTCGGAAAATGTATAATTATTAAAGAGTTGCAATCTATTCTGAATGCCAAGATATATGGAAGAATGAAAAATAGATAACACGCACATTTGTATTTTGCTTTAGATGCATGTTACTTTGAAATTATCTATACGATACATGATGAGAACATAATGACCATTCGTTGGGGAAGTTACAAGGTAAAAAATCTGTATGACGAAATGCTGCGGGCTAGTGGGAGACCGCGCCCTGCTGCGCAGACTTTATGTAGTTATTTGCGTGCCTTGAAAGACGAAGATATTGAAGAGTATAAGTTGGCAGCAGAATCCGCTATCCATGTCATGGGCGTCACATTCACGGTTTATACGGAAGAAGAAGGTTCTATAGATCGTGCTTGGCCGTTTGATATCATTCCACGCATTATTGATAAAAAAGAATGGCAACAAGTGGAAGCTGGCCTTAAACAACGTGTGCAGGCTTTGAATCTTTTTATTGATGATTTGTACCATAAGCAACACATTGTTAAGGATAATATTTTTCCTGCTGAATTGCTTAAAGACTCTAAAAACTTTCGCCCGGAATGTGTGGGCGTAAATCCACCATTGAATATCTGGGCGCATATTTGTGGTTCAGATTTGGTGCGTGACAAAGATGGCACATTTTATGTGCTGGAGGATAATCTGCGTGTTCCATCAGGCGTTTCGTACATGTTGGAAAATCGCCTGGTAATGAAGCGATTGTTTCCTGAAATGTTTGACCAATGCAATATCCTGCCCGTCGACGATTATCCCTCGCAGTTATATGACACATTAGCCGCTTTATCACCACGGCCCGGAGATCAGCCTGAAATTGCTGTGCTGACACCAGGTATTTTCAACTCTGCTTATTTTGAACATGCCTATTTAGCGCAGCAAATGGGGGCAGAATTGGTTGAGGGCAGTGATCTGATTGTGGACAAGAATGACGTTGTGTACATGCGTACCATCGAAGGACTTACGCGGGTCGATGTGATCTATCGTCGCATTGATGACTTGTTCCTTGATCCGGAAGCGTTTCAATCCGATTCCTTGCTGGGCGTGCCCGGAATCATGCGCGCTTGGAAAGCGGGTAAAGTTGCATTAGCCAATGCACCCGGAGCCGGGGTGGCTGACGATAAGGTGGTATACGCTTTTGTGCCGGATATGATTAAATATTATCTGGATCAAGACGCTATTTTGCCGAATGTGCCAACCTATAAATGTATCGATAAACAGGAGCGCGAACATGTTGTTGAGCATATTCATGAAATGGTTGTTAAGCCAGCCAATGAATCAGGTGGTTATGGCATGCTCATCGGGCCACAAGCGAGCAAGGAAGAGCGTGAAAAATTTGTAAATCTGATCCGTCGAGACCCGCGCAATTATGTTGCACAACCGATGCTAACACTTTCTACCGCACCCACCTTGATAGGCAATCGCGTGGAGCCACGCCACTTGGATTTGCGTCCTTTTGTTTTGAGTGGAAAGCAAACCATAGTTACAACCGGCGGCCTGACACGTGTGGCACTACGCAAAGGTTCAACAGTTGTTAATTCCTCGCAAGGGGGCGGTAGTAAGGATACCTGGGTCGTTGATATGGAGACAGTTTAACCATGCTTTCACGTGTTGCCAACAAAATCTACTGGATGGCACGATACTTGGAGCGTGCCGAAAACACTGCGCGGTTGATCAATGTCAATACACACCTATTGCTTGATTTTCCAAAACGGGTGAAATTGGGATGGGAGCCCATCATCGATATCACAAGCCGTAAAGACAATTTTTATAGCTTATATGAAGAGGCGGATGAGCGCAGCGTGATACGATTTATGGTCACCGATCTTCGTAATCCTGGCTCAATCCTCTGTGCGCTTAACATGGCGCGCGAGAATACTCGTAACATTCGTGACATTATTCCACGAGAGGTTTGGGAACAAGTGAATGCGCTTCATTTGACCGCAAAAACAAATGCGAGGAGCGTGCAAACACAGCGGCACCGCTATGATTACTTGCGTTCTATCATACTGGGTGTACAAACCATTAGCGGAATGCTAGCCGGTACTATGACGCACGATGCAGGGTATGATTTTTTGCGCATGGGGCGTAACCTGGAACGTGCTGATATGACAACACGTATTGTTGATGTTCGCTCCGCTACACTACTGCCGGACATGTCGGAAGCCTTATCTCCATTTGAGAATTTGCAATGGGTCAGTGTGCTCAAATCACTCAGCGCTTATCAGATGTACCGCCGTGAAATGCGTTTGCGCATAAGCCGTTCGGATGTTCTGAAATTCTTATTGCAGGAGGAGCGCTTTCCACGTGCTTTTTATCATGCCATATGTCAAGTGCATAATTGTTTGGAGAGTTTGCCGAGCAACGAGAAAACGCTACTGTTAATCACCAAGTTGCAACAAAAAGTGCAGAATTCCAAACTGGGAGCATTTGATCAGGAAAAACTACATGAATTTATTGATGAGCTCCAACTTGGAGTGATTAAGATACATGATAGTATTAATAAAACCTATTTCTGATAGATTAGAAGTATCGTCCAATTGATGATAGGCCCAAAGTAAGTATCCGCTTAACTTAGTTATTTCGGCAAATACGCATCCAGAAAATACTGCCATGCTGTTCGATTGCCCCTGGAGGCCAATTTGACCAAAGGGGCTTGAGAATGTCTGATAACTCAGGATCCACAGAAGCAAAAACGCTTGGTAGAATGACCTCCAGCCAAGAACAATCTCCCAGCAGATAACAAGCAAGCAAATATTGCTCTGACCAAAACCAGTCCACAGTACTTTCCGGGTAGTCAAAAGGCAAGCAGATATCATGAATGCCTACCCACACGTCGTGTGGCAGCTGCGGTAATATGTCGAGAAAAAATACAGTCGTGTCGGTATGCATAAAACAACGATGTGAGCCATCCATAAAGATGATGTCACCCGCTTTGATCTGATCAAATAGGGATAGATCCACTTCCTCCAATGGTTTGCGGTGTATTTCATTACATAGGTTGTCGCACATGGCTCGTGGAGCTGGATCGATTGAAATCAATCTTGTTGCTGGGCTATGTTCCCGCATGGCTTTCGCGATGAAGCGCGTAGAATTGCCTGATCCAATTTCCAGAAATGTCTTTGGTTTAAGGTTCGCAGTCATGCTATAAAGGGTTGCCCCGTCCATACCTGGGATGAAGCCGTTGACCCAATAAGGGTTTATCCCTTCAGGGTCATCATTGCATGCGATCGTTTTTAAATCATCGACATATTCCAGACATATCTGGAGTGTGGCTTTGTAGGTATGGCGATTTTTATTTAGCTTGGTTGCCAATAAGGGGTGAGGCTTGTCCAGCAGCGGATATCTTGGAGGCCTTCCTACCGGATAATCAATTGTCAATTTGTTGGTAAGCATAGCTCATCTGATTCAACGATATAAGCACTGATGGAGTCAGCACTAGTGTGGAACGGCATTTTACCGTTTACAAAACCAAACAACAAGGCAAATCATAACATCCTTACGGCCACCCCAAAACTCAACCCAAGGCACGGCTTGATCCAGTACAGTAATTATTCATCTAATACATTTGGACTATTTGTTGTGTTATACCTTAAACCAGTCGGCAGCATGACATTGGATCTGGTTCGAGGGTCGGAGATGTGTACAATAGCGCAAAAAAGCTAACCAAGAACCATCGTGCCTTCGTGTTTACCGATCAATAATCGATATACTTTCCGTAGACTGATGCACTTAGTCATTGAATTCAGACTACAGATCTCCAGAAAATTTTAGAAAAGCGTTTTGCGCGCCGCTTATTGTTAATATAACAGATGCAATTATGTGACAAGATATGGAAACTCAAGGAAACCATCTATGAGCGATAGCAACCATAACAGCAATAACAGTAGCGGACGCTCCACATCTGAATTGCTGGAAAACGTGGTCGTTGTGTATCGCAGCGACACTCTGAAAGTGGGGGAGATCAAGAACACCTTGCATGAACGCGGTTTTGGCGTTCTGCTGGCTATTGCCGCACTACCACTTTGTCTTCCCGTACCCGTGCCACCTGGGTACACAACATTCTTTTCCATTCCGCTATTCATATTTTCGGTACAAATGATACTTGGTATGCGGGCGCCTTGGCTGCCGGTCTGGATCGAAAATAAAGAAATCAAACGCTCCAGTATAGAAAAATTGATCGTCAAGGCTAACCCTTGGCTCAAGAAAATTGAAAAACGCTTGCAACCTCGGTTGACGTATATCAGCGTACACACTTGGGAAAGAATTATTGGCATTTTTACATTCGTTTTTGCTTTATCCATAGCGCTCCCTATTCCTCTGACCAATTTCCCGCCTGGCTGGGGAATTCTGATTATGTCATTGGGTTTGCTTAGTAAGGATGGCATCACCATACTCATTGGCATGATCGTCGGTACGATAGGGGTTGGTATTACCATGATTATCCTCGCGCTGCTCTGGATGGGTATGGCTCTGCCAACATTTTATTAAGTAAGACTGAATGGATGAGCATGTTTCTTGCAGTGTACAAATCCAGACAAGCAGCAAAGCAACGTATGTATCACCCCATTGCTTTTTCCAGGATTCGAACTTAAAATGCCATCTGTTACGTGCTTTTTGTATGCCAATCAAACAATGCAGCAATTGTTGGCATAGCCGCTAAGAAAGCTGTACATCAATGGGAAACTAGGGTTCCGGCCAATGTAAGTGAGGTGACTGGTCCAAGAGTTTCCGGTCTCATGATAATGAGGCTCCACGGAGGGATAAAAGCCCGGGAGATCTGGTCGTGTATCGCTGATACACGGATCTTTCGGTATTATTTCTCAATCAAGGAGACTTGTTATGTTCAAAACTTCGAAACCAGCTGGTGAGTTAGCGACGTCGGCGGTACATTCGATGCGTCCCAGCATGAACATCTGGCACAGCTTTACGCTGGGCTTTGCGGTGGTGTCCCCAATCGTGGGGCTCTATGCCATCATCGGTGTGCAGACTACTGTGACGGGTGGTGGGTGGTTTGCTGCACTGGTGATTTGTTTGTTGATGCAATTGCTGGTTGCAACCGTTTATGCGGAATTGTCGTCGCAATATCCGATTGCCGGTGGTGCGTACAAATGGGCAAGGCAGCTTTATGGCACCACTGCCGGTCATTATGCCGGGGTCATTTATGTCAGTTCCACCATTGCTATGCTGACCACGACAGCATATGCAGGCGGCATTTGGTTTGCCGGTTTTTTTGGATCGGAGGGCGAAAGTGGTGGTGAGAAAGTTTTATGGGCAATAATTTTTCTGGCTTTGTGCACTCTGTTGAATCTGGTGCATGTCAATGTTTTCAAGCTCATTATCAAGCTCGGAGTGTATGCTGAAGTAGTCGGATCACTGGGTATTGCGGTGCTGTTATTCTTGTTTTTCCGCCAGCACTCTTTCATGGAATTGTTTCAGCATTTAGGTACCGGTACTGCACCCAGTAGTATCGCTGCTTTTCTCGCGGCACTTGCTATCGCCGGTTGGGCATTCATTGGTTTTGATGCTTGCTCGACTACCGCAGAAGAAACGCATCAACCAGAGCGCGCGGTACCACGGGCGATATTTTTTTCGCTATGCGCAGTCGGTACGGTGGTGATTTTCAATTCAGCCTCACTGGTATTAGCTTTTGATCATGATATTTTGATTAACAGCAGCGTGACTGCCGATCCGATTACGCCGTTAATTGCCAGCCATTTCGGAACATGGATTGAAAAACCGTTTCTGGCGATTGTCATGATTGCATTTCTTGCTTGCGGGGCATCGGTAGTCAAATACACTTCACGCATTGTTTTCTCAATGGCACGTGAAGGCAATTTACCCAGCATGCTCAATCGAGTCACACCCGCCGATACACCGCGTAATGCCATTCTCTTCACTGTCCTGATGGCAAGTTGCGGGTTAATTTTTGGACTTAACGACGATGCGGTAGCTACCATTATCGCATTTGGTACCGGCGGTCTTTACGCCATGTTCGCATTCACCACCGGAATCGCGTTGTTTGCCAGATTAACCGGCCGCTGGAATCCGGATTTGGGGCAACTAAAGCTGGGAAAATGGGGATTAGTCATTAATAGTCTGGCATTTTCCTGGGCATTGTTCGAGCTCATCAATATTGCCTGGCCACGCCCTTATGCCATAGCAGCCGATGCGCCATGGTGGCAGCTATGGGCTACGCCACTGGTGCTGGGCAGCATTCTGAGCGTTACGACAATTTATCTGTTTTTTAGTAAATTATTGAGGAGTCGACCATGAATCAGCCAATAATCATCTGGAAACCAACCATCCCGGGCGGGTGCCACTGGTCGGGTATTATCCGTCGCGGAACTACACTGCGTTTAATCGATGTCGATGGAGGCGCGAATGCAGCGGTATTGTTTTTTAATCAGGAAGAAAAGCTTGAGCGCTACAACATGGCAGACACCCTGAAATCGCAGCACACTTTTCACTTAACCAAGGGCCATGCCTGTCACTCAGACATGGGACGCATTTTCTGTTGCATCACGGCGGACACCTGCGGCTGGCACGATACTGTGTGCGGCTTAAGTGATACCAGTCTGATCCAACAAAAATATGGTACCGCGCGTTTTCAGGAACATCGCAATCAAATGTTTCGCAGTGGTCTGGATGGTCTATTGATCGAACTGGGCAAGTGGGATTTGGGTATGCGCGACATCGTAGCCAACATCAATTTTTTCAGTAAAGTCACAGCCGATACTTCGGGTGAATTGGCTTATCAGTTTGATCATAGTAAGGCGGGTGATTATGTCGATTTGAGTTTTGTAATGAATACGCTTGTTGTACTATCCACGGCACCGCACCCGCTGGATCCCAAGAAGCCGTATCAACCAGGCGCAGTCAATTTGGAGCTGTTTAATACACCGCCGCAGGTCATCAAAGAATGCCTGCATATCAGTGAAAATATCCGTGCGTTACAGAACGTGCAAAACTTTTATTGTGAAGGTGCGAAATGAATACTTCTTATCTGCATACCAGCCTACTCGATCCCAAACATGCCGTGATCGATGAAATTTGTGCCGCCGGAGAATCTTGGGTAAAACAGGTCAAACAGGGGCAAACCTTTCGCATTGTCGATCTGGAAGGCAACCAAGCGGTCGATACTCTGTTCTATAACGCTCATAACGCACAAGAACGTTATAGCGCAACCGACACCATTAGCCGGCAAAATAAAGTGTATTTGTCGACTGGCAGCAAACTTTATTCCAATCTTGGTCATGTCATGCTCAGCGTCATCGCGGATACTTGTGGGCAGCATGATACGTTGGGCGGTGCCTGCTCGGCGGAGAGTAATACCGTGCGTTATGGGTTGGAGAAACTTCCTATGCACAGTTGCCGCGACAATTTTCTGCACGCATTGGCGCACGATCCGTTGTGCCAGCAACTGGGCATGAGCAAGCGAGATTTGCCCAGCAACATCAATTTCTTCATGAACGTCCCTGTCACGGAAGCCGGTGGCTTGGAATTTGCCGATGGCGTATCTGCACCAGGCAAATATGTCGAAATGCGTGCGGAAATGGATGTCGTCGTACTGATTTCCAACTGCCCTCAGCTCAACAATCCGTGTAACGCGTATAACCCGACGCCGATCCAGTTGTTGATTTGGGATTGATTGCATGTTTAGCAAAGTACTCATCGCCAACCGTGGTGCCATTGCGTGCCGTATTATCCGCACCCTACGCCGCATGCAAATAACCAGCGTAGCTGTTTATACCGAAGCCGATGCGTTATCGCGTCATGTTAGCGAAGCAGATGAAGCGTACTGTATTGGAGAAGGAGTTGCAGCGGAAAGCTACTTGCGCCAGGATAAAATTCTTACAGTTGCGAAACAATCCGGCGCTCAGGCAATTCATCCAGGCTACGGATTCTTAAGCGAAAATTCTGATTTTGCGGCGCAATGTGCAGCGCAGGACATTTGTTTTATTGGCCCCACGCCACAGCAAATGCGTGCTTTTGGTCTGAAGCACACGGCACGGGCTTTGGCGATGGAAAATCAGGTACCGTTGCTACCCGGAACCGGCTTGCTGGAAAATCTGGAAGTCGCTTGCCATCAGGCCAAGCATATTGGTTATCCCGTTATGCTGAAAAGTACTGCCGGAGGTGGCGGTATCGGCATGCGCTTGTGTTGGAATCAGGATGAATTGATTGGCGCCTACGAATCCGTTAAATCCCTTGCACAAAACAATTTCAAGGATGCCGGTTTATTTTTGGAAAAATATGTCGACCAAGCACGCCATATTGAAGTGCAAATTTTTGGTGATGGTAAGGGTCAGGTTGTCGCATTGGGTGAGCGCGATTGTTCGATGCAACGGCGCAACCAAAAAGTCATCGAGGAAACGCCCGCTCCCAACCTTGCACCCAATCTGCGGCAGGCATTGCTGGATACGGCAGTACGTCTCGGAAAAGCCGTTAATTATCAATCTGCCGGCACAGTTGAATATATTTTTGATGCTGCCAATAGTCAGTTTTATTTTCTCGAAGTCAATACGCGCCTGCAAGTTGAGCATGGCATCACTGAAGAAGCTACCGGCTTTGATCTGGTGGAATGGATGGTGCGGCAGGCAGCTGGAGACTTGCCTTCACTCGATTCTTTCACGATCAGTCCTAGCGGTGCTTCCATTCAGGTACGGGTGTATGCCGAAAATCCGTCAAAAGACTTCCAACCTTCCAGCGGCACACTGACTGGAGTGGAATTTTCTGCTGCTGCGCGTGTTGAAACCTGGATCGAACGCGGCATTGAAGTATCGGCGTTTTATGACCCGATGCTGGCGAAAATTATCGTCCATGCGCCGGAGCGGCAAGCCGCCATTGCCAAGCTGCTGACTGCATTGGAGAACACATCGTTGCAAGGGATTGAAACCAATCTCGCTTATCTCGAGCAAATACTGCATAGCACGGTGTTCCGTAACGGACAATCAAACACACAGTTTCTCAACGGATTCCATTTTCAGCCACACAGCATCGACGTTCTGAATCCCGGTGTGCAGACTATGATTCAAGATTATCCGGGACGTATCGGTTACTGGAATGTTGGTGTTCCGCCTTCCGGGCCGATGGATAGTCTGGCTTTTCGTATTGCCAACCGGCTGGTTAATAATTCCGATGATAGCGCCGGGCTGGAAATTACAATTGCGGGTCCGATACTGCGCTTTAATTGCGATAGCATCATCGCAATTTGCGGCGCACCGATTGATGTGCTGCTGGATAGCGAGCCGCTGTCGCAATGGCAATCGCATTTTGTCAAAGCAGGTTCACTGTTGCAATTTGGCAAAATCAAACAGGGCGGCAGCCGGGCTTATCTCGCCGTGCATGGCGGCTTTCAGGTGCCGGATTACCTGGGCAGTAAATCCACTTTCACGCTTGGACAGTTTGGCGGACACGCCGGACGTGTATTGCGTGCCGGCGATGTGTTGCATATTCCTCTGCTTCCATCTCCTCACCCTTCCGTTTCACAGCGCTTGCCACACGAATTGATTCCACAATATTCCAACCGCTGGGAAATTGCAGTGTTGTATGGTCCGCATGGCACGCCTGATTTTTTCACTCCAGCAGATATCGATCATTTTTTTGCTGCGGAATGGAAGGTACACCACAACTCCAGCCGCACCGGCGTACGTCTGATCGGCCCTAAACCACAATGGGCGCGTAGCGACGGCGGGGAGGCTGGTCTGCATCCTTCCAATATTCACGATAATGCTTACGCTATTGGCGCCGTGGATTTTACCGGAGATATGCCGATCATATTGGGTCCTGATGGCCCCAGCCTAGGCGGCTTCGTTTGCCCAGTCACCATTATTCAAGCAGAACTATGGAAAACCGGGCAACTCAAACCCGGCGACAGTATCCGCTTCTACCCCGTATCAATAGAACAGGCGATTGCACTGGAACAACAGCAAAATCGATTAATTCAGGATTTTCAGGTAGATAACCAACAACCGGTTCATTCCATTGCCGGGAAACTGGAAAGCCCGATTTTACATTGTATCCCCGAAAGTAAAGAACAGATACAAGTGGTTTATCGCCAATCCGGTGACAAATATCTGTTGATCGAATACGGTCCGCCAGTACTTGATCTGAATTTGCGCTTTCGTGCTCATGCCTTAATGACTTGGTTACAGCAGCGTATCGACGACGGGCTTCGCGGCATACTGGATTTGACCCCTGGTATCCGCTCCTTGCAAATCCATTTTGAATCCCGGCAGTTGCCGCGCGAGGCATTATTGGAATTGCTGATTAAGGCCGAAAAGCAACTACCTGCGATTGATGACATGGAAGTGCCGTCCCGCATCGTTCATCTTCCTTTATCCTGGGATGATGCCGCGACACAACTGGCTATTGAGAAATACATGCAGTCGGTACGCAGTGACGCACCTTGGTGTCCGAGCAACATTGAATTTATCCGCCGTATTAACGGATTGGACAGCATTGAGGATGTTCAACATATCGTTTTCTCAGCCTGTTATTTGGTAATGGGATTGGGAGATGTTTATTTGGGCGCGCCTGTGGCTACCCCACTAGATCCTCGCCATCGTTTAGTAACTACCAAATACAATCCGGCCCGTACTTGGACGCCTGAAAATGCGGTTGGTATAGGCGGCGCTTATTTGTGCGTGTATGGCATGGAAGGTCCCGGTGGCTATCAATTCGTCGGACGTACGATACCGATGTGGAATCGCTACCGTCAAACAGAGGATTTCACAGATGGCAAACCCTGGCTACTACGTTTTTTTGATCAGATCCAATTCTATCCGGTCAGTGCAAATGAATTGCTCAAGTTACGTAAGGATTTTATTAGTGGACAGCTGAAACTACGCACTGAAGCAACAGTTTTGAACCTGAAACAATACAATACCTTCCTGCGCCAGCAGGCTGCCAGCATTAATACCTTTAAGACTATGCAACAAGCGGCATTTGAAGCCGAGCGGCGAGACTGGGAAGCGAGCAATCTGTCCCACTACGCCAACGAAGATATGTTGGATGAAGCGGACGCACAAGGTGAACTGGATTTGCCGGAGGATGCGCAAGCGATCAGTGCGCAAGTAACGGGCACAATATGGAAACTATTGGTTAAAGAGGGTGAGCGTATTGAGGCAGGCAAGCCCGCAATCATAATTGAGTCGATGAAAATGGAATTTGCAGTAGATTCACCGGTTACCGGCACGATACGGCAGTTGTTTTGCAAACAAGGAGGATACGTATCAGCCGGACA
Source organism: Nitrosomonas sp. (assembly GCF_022842015.1). Lineage (GTDB taxonomy): Bacteria > Pseudomonadota > Gammaproteobacteria > Burkholderiales > Nitrosomonadaceae > Nitrosomonas. The sequence continues at coordinate 27,501 of NZ_JALHQJ010000002.1, forward strand.
GGTGCTGTTCGTCATTCAGGAAGAAAAGTGATGACAAAAAAACTTCTCCCGCTTGGCGACATCGCATCTTTGCTGCAGTGTTATGCGAACGGCAGACTATCACCGACTCAGTTGGTAGAAGCAATTCACATCGAGATTCAGAGTGATCCCGATCACGCTTGGATTTCCACGCTCTCACTGGAATCATTGCGAGGCTATGCCCGCACAGTGGAGACTAAAGGTATGGCGGCGCTCCCACTATATGGCATACCTTTCGCCATCAAAGATAATATAGATTTGGCGGAGTTATCAACCACGGCAGCTTGTCCGGCCTTTGCCTACACACCTTCGCATAGCGCAACTGTGGTGCAAAGATTGATAAATGCAGGTGCAATTCCCATCGGCAAAACCAATCTCGACCAATTCGCTACTGGACTCAATGGTACACGATCTCCCTATGGCGCTTGCCGCAATGCATTCAATCCCACTTATATTTCTGGCGGCTCAAGTTCAGGTTCAGCTGTCGCCGTAGCCAAGGGGCAGGTATGTTTCAGCCTCGGCACCGATACTGCAGGCTCAGGCAGAGTTCCTGCCGCTTTTAATAACCTGGTCGGATATAAACCCACTCGAGGCTGGATTTCGACACATGGCGTAGTCCCCGCCTGCCGTTCTCTTGATACAGTGTCCATCTTCGCCTTCACTGCTGCTGATGTAGCGCGCATCCTGGCAATATCAGCCGGCTATGACGCAGCAGATATCTATTCTAGAGAAAGAAAAAAGCATGGTTTCAATTTTGGTGCTGCTCCCCATTTTCGCTTTGGCTTTCCGCGCAAACAACAATTGAAATTTTTCGATAATCATCATAACGAACAGTTGTTTAATAAAATAATCACTCGCATGCAAGCGCTAGGTGGAGAAGCTGCCGAGATTGATTTTGAACCCTTTCTTGAGGCCGCTAAGCTTCTTTACGAAGGTCCTTGGGTAGCTGAACGTTATGCAGCGATTCAGTCATTCTTCGAGTCGCATGGGGATCAAATTATTGCACCGGTGCGTGAAATCATCGCAAGCGCTAAACAACGCTCGGCTGCCGATGCCTTCAATGGGATTTATCAATTACGCCACTTTAAACAACATGCAGATCAGATTTGGGCCAGCGTTGATTGTCTGTTAACCCCCACTGCTGGAACGATCTACCCCATTCAAGCCATACTGCAAGATCCAATCCGTCTTAATGCCAATCTGGGTTATTATACCAATTTCATGAATTTGCTCGACTATGCAGCAGTCGCTGTTCCTGCTGGCTTTCAAACTAATGGACTGCCCTTTGGCATCACGCTGGCAGCTCCGGCCCACCAAGATGAGCCATTGCTGCATCTTGCCAACCGATTGCAGCAAGTTCAATCACTACCTCTGGGCGCAACCGGTATTACATTACTTCAGGACACGTATTTTCCTGCTACATCTCAATCGGGACAAGTGCGGATAGTTGTTTGTGGCGCACATTTATCCGGCTTGCCTTTGAATGAGCAATTAACCAGCCGTCGAGGCCGGTTAGTGACAAGCACCACTACTTCATCCGACTACAGACTCTACGCATTACCAGGCAATCCTCCACAACGTCCTGGCTTGGTTCGGGTTAACAAAAATGAACAGGGCGTTGCGATTGAAGTGGAAGTTTGGGAGCTACCAGTACGTGAATTAGGAGATTTTGTAGCCAATATTCCAGCGCCGCTAGGAATCGGCACAATTATGTTGGCAAATGGTGAGGCGCTGCTAGGCTTTATTTGCGAGCGTTACGCCGTCGAGAATACAATAGATATCAGTCAATTTGGGGGATGGCGTAACTACCTGCAACAACTAAATATCACCATAATAAAACCCTAAATTAACTTGATCGATTTAAGAATTGCGCAGATTTTAGAGCGCATTGGATCACTTTTTCCCTGCTGAATCCAGCTTTTCTCAATCAAGTGGTAGGTAACAGATGCGAGTATCACGGTACATGCTAAGGTTGCGAGAAGAAAGACCAAGCCGGCATTGATATTTAAATTCTTTAGACTCAAGATGATGGGCAGGTGCCATAGATAAATGCCATAACTAATTTTTCCCAAATAATCGATAATTCCGGAAAACCACCCAAGCGCCGTATTCGGCAGTGCAATCAGGAAGATTATTATCGCTGCGGCGCTTAAGCCAGTCAGAACTCTGAAAAAGCCCACATAATACACAGAGCCCCAGTAGTTAGGCGTCACCCACAAAAGCTTGATCATGATAAAGCCTGCGCTGATAGCAATCAGCGCTTTGATTCCTAAGTGAGCCAAATCATTGCGATTGCCTTTAACCAGAACCCATTTGCATGCGGCAATGCCAAATCCGAATACATCCAGTGAGCCGGGTAATTGAGCAGTTGCAAACCATAGCTTATGCGCACCTGCTGAGTGCAGCACGTAAAATGCCGCTATCTTCCACATGCAGGCGATTGCGCTAAACACCAACAGAATTTTCAGTGGCGAAGCACGTTTGATCCATTCCCAGAAAATAAGAATGAGGAGATAAAACTGCATTTCCACAGCGATGGTCCAATTTACGCCATTGATTGCGCCTTGAGTACTAGGAAAAAAATTATGAAAGAATAAAAGGTGTGAAATGAATTGAAAGAAAATGTTAGATAGAGGCGTAAATAGGATTTGTGGCTGAATGAGGAAAACAAAAATAATGCAGGTAAAGAAATATAGGGGGGCGATTCTAAAAAAGCGATGGGAGGCATAGACCGATTTCCATGCAGATCCATAAGATTTCTCCAGTGAGAATGCACTAAAATAAATGACAAATCCACTGATCACAAAAAATAAATCAACACCTAACCACCCGGTTCGCCACCATAAGTTGAGTCCTGTCACGGGAAAAGACGACCAGCTCGTATGTTCAATTACGTGATAAACGACAACACTGATCGCTGCAAATGCGCGCAACTTATCCAGATTTGAAAAACGAATATTAGAGTCCACACGCAAGTTGCTCATAAAATCATCTTTTTATGTGCTCGGGAATTCTCGGTTTATGTTTGCCGGTTGACTAACATACCGGAAACAAGTCTAAAATCAGAAACAATGATCAATTTTTTCCACTTTATATAAGCGCTGGGATAGTGACGCATTTTGATGTGGAGTATATGCAGTCGGTGGATAATCACTCAGTAGATCTTGATTGCTATGGATTTCGATTTCGGATTGGGTGTGCTGCGGATTGCTGACATCTTTGATGGTCATGATCCAGTTTCCATTGCCATGGGTAATCGTTTCGTTGATTCTCCCAGAATACCTTGGGTCGTGAATTTCTGTGATGTAATATGTTTTCGCAGCTTCGTCGTGCATTTGCGGGTATCCGTGGACTTGCAGCGATTCATGATAGATGAAATATGTCGTGATATCACGCCAGGTATGACGATGCCATTTCGGCAAATGAAAGCCATCATCGCTTTTTAAGCATTCCGCAATTTCTATATAATTTTTACCGCTGCTGTGGCTATAAATAACCTTCTGGCTTAGTAATGCTTCTCGTGCAGGTGCTGTCATGCAAGCGGGCAACAGGAGCCCGCATAGCCCGCATAGCAGAAATGTGATCAGTCTATTCTGGGAGGAGTGCATATCAAATTGAAAGTATTTTTATCCGGTTCCGCAGTTGTCGAGTTGCTGAGGATTCGCACTTGATGGAAAAGTCGAATGGTATCAGATACTCTTTTCTTTTGTATTGTACACTTGGGCGAGGGCCGAAATTTATCAAAGGCCGGTTAGGCAATGCAGGAAGAGACTCGATATGCTCTGCAGGTAATAACACAATTTTTCAGATTGTTATGAAAAATTCTTGGGCTGTCCATACGGATAATTTTTTGAGCATACCTTGGTTTATAGTAAACTCTCGTTTTACTAGTTACAATTAATATTTTTCAGAAATTAATCAGACTCTATTATTTACTTAGGATTGTTCATGAATACCGAAGATTTTCGTCCCGAAAAAGAAATTAAAGTTTTTTATCCACCGCAACGGGTTTTGATGGGGCCCGGACCATCGGATACGCATCCGCGTGTATTGAATGCTATGGCTCGCCCAACCCTGGGGCACTTGGATCCCGTTTTTACCGAGATGATGGAAGAAATCAAAGGCCTGATGCGCTATGCCTTCCAAACCAAAAATCGCATGACTTTCCCGGTTTCTGGGCCTGGGTCGGTGGGTATGGAGATGTGTTTTGTCAATATGATCGAGCCGGGTGACAAGGTGATTGTTTGCAGTAATGGGGTGTTTGGCGGTCGTATGATCGAGAACGTCGAACGACATGGTGGTGTTGCGGTCGCGGTGATGGATAAGTGGGGAGAGCCGGTCGATCCACAGAAAGTTGAAGATGCGCTGAAAAAAAATCCCGATACCAAGATTATCGCGTTTGTGCATGCTGAAACCTCAACCGGCGCTTCATCAGATGCCAAAACGCTGTGCGAGCTTGCACATAAGTATGATTGCATGACCATTGTTGACACGGTTACATCGCTTGGCGGGACACCCATCAAGGTTGACGAATGGGGAATTGATGCGATCTATTCCGGCAGTCAGAAATGTTTGTCCTGCCCTCCAGGCCTATCGCCGGTGAGTTTCTCCGATCGTGTGACGGAACTGGTTAAAAATCGCAAAACCAAAGTGCATAGCTGGTTCATGGATATCAGTCTGTTGTTGAATTACTGGGGATCGGCTGCGCGTACTTATCACCATACTGCGCCGACCAATGCGCTGTATGCATTGCATGAATCTTTGCTGATGCTGGCGGAAGAAGGTTTGGAGCATTCCTGGGCGCGTCATCGCAATAATTACGAGGCACTCAAAGACGGTTTTGCGGCATTAGGAATGGATTATGTGGTTGCTGAGCAATATCGTCTGCCGCAATTGAACTCCGTTTTTGTGCCGGCTGGTGTTGATGAAAAAGAGGTACGCCGCCGTCTGTTAGCTGAATATAGCCTTGAAATAGGTGCTGGATTAGGTGATTTCGCCGGGAAAGTATGGCGTTTCGGATTGATGGGCACATCTAGCAGGATAGATAAGGTGATTTTCTGCCTGAATGCGCTGGAAACGATCTTGTCCGATATGGGAGTGAAAGTAGAGCGCGGTGCTGCTGCGGCTGCGGCGCATAAGTGCTATGCTGCAAATCCTATGCTCTAAGACCATATTCAGTTAGTTGCAATAGGACAATTTGAACCACTTTCTTATCGGATGCGATGGGGAAGTGGTTAATTTTTTGTAATCCAGCATGGATAATCCGGTCATTATGGTTTTGGGTTTTCCTGTATCGATAGCTGTGGCAGCACCACTGTTGTCATTTTTGTTATCATTCTTCTTCATTTTATGGTTGATTAAAGTAAGAACGGACTGGGTTCTGGATCGACCCAATGAACGTTCGCTTCATTCTGTGCCCGTTTCGCGTATCGGTGGTTTAGGCCTGCTTCTTGGAGTAGTTGCAGTTTGGTTGTGTTTCTCGATTACGATTCCTAATACAGTATTAATTGGTGCCGGGTTGTTGATGGTAATATCATTGGCTGATGATGTTTGGCGAATTCCGGTTTGGTGTCGGCTGATGGTTCACACGGTAGTTGCCATTGGATTTTCCATCGTATTTTTATTGGATGCCTATGGCTGGGGGCTTGTGATTTTCACGGTTGTAGTAGTTATCTGGATGTCGAATCTTTACAATTTCATGGATGGTTCTGATGGTCTGGCGGGTGGAATGACGGTGATTGGATTCGGAGTCTACGGATGGCTTGCCTACGTGGCAGGCAATAACAATTTTGCTGTGATAAATTTTTCGATAGCTGCGGCGGCAACGGCTTTTTTAATTCATAATTTTTATCCGGCACGTATTTTTATGGGTGATGTGGGATCGATCCCTCTGGGATATCTGGCGGCTGTCATAGGCTTGCTGGGGTGGCTTGATCGACTTTGGTCAATATGGGTACCCGTACTTATTTTCTCACCTTTTATCGCAGATGCAACGGTAACACTGATAAAACGATTATTTCAAGGAAAAAGAATCTGGCAAGCGCATTGTGAACACTATTACCAACGCATGGTTCAAAGCAGTTTAGGTCATCGGAATACAGCGTTAGTGGCTTATGGGTTGATGCTGACAACCGGAGCAAGTGCGGTATGGGCTAATGCGCAAGATGTGGCGTTACAAATCCGGATGGCGATGATTTGGGGGAGTGTGTATTTGGTATTAATGGTTGTTTCTGATTGGCATCACAAAACTCACTCCGATCAAGGATAAGATAAATGTTTTCCAACCGATACGGAATCCGTACTTTTATTGCTTTTACCCATGACTTTATCGCAGTTGCTGCGGCTTGGTGGGTGGCTTATTTGTGCCGTTTTAATTTTGAAATACCACCTTCATCAGTAATATTTTTACTGCAAACCATGCCTTGGATTGTATTGATCCAAGGCAGTTTCTTTTTGTGGTTGGGGCTTTATCGAGGGTTATGGCGTTATGCCAGTTTGCCTGATTTAAAAAGAATTGTTGTGGCTGTGGCTGTCGGCTCAGTAGCGGTCACGTTAATGTTGTGGTTATTTAACTTGTTGGGCAATGTTCCCGGTGCAGTAATGATGCTGGCTCCATTGTTATTGCTGCTAATTATGGGCGGTAGCCGCTTGATATACCGGGCGTGGAAAGAACGTCGTCTGTACAGCCTGGAAAGTTATGAAGCGAAGCTGGTATTGATTTTGGGTGCTGGCAGAACGGCCGTAAATCTGATGAAAGCTTTAACAGGAAGTCGTGAGTGGCATGTGGTGGGTATACTGGATGATGACCCCAGAAAATTAGGTACGCGCTTACAGGGCGTGCGTGTGCGTGGGACGATCAGCGAATTGCCGCAATGGGTGCAGAAACTGAATGTTGGGCATGTGATTATCGCTATACCATCCGTTTCTCGCCGGATACACCGACAAGCTTTGGAGATGTGTTCGGAAATCGGCGTGAAAGCGATGACAGTGCCTTCCTATGCGGATTTGATCAACGGTAAGACGACGGTGTCACAGATTCGTGAAATCCAACTGGATGATTTGTTAGGTAGAGCCCCCGTGGTTTTGGATGACGAGGGCTTACATGATTTGTTGACAGGAAAGGTGATTCTGGTGACAGGAGCTGGCGGTTCGATTGGCGCGGAGTTGTGTCGCCAACTTGTTGCATTTGAACCAAAATATATTGTTTTTGTTGAGCTAAGCGAGTTCTCGCTCTACACTGTTCAAGAAGAATTCTTGACTCGTTATCCGGCAATGAATATGTCATTTGTAATTGGTGACATCAAAGATCATGCGCGGATGACACAATTATTCACGCAATTTCATCCTACAGTAGTTTTTCATGCTGCTGCGTATAAGCATGTACCACTGATGGAGCAAGAGAATGCGTGTCAGGCTATTTTGAATAATGTGCTGGGTACTCATGTGCTGGCCCAGGTGGCGATTGATTTTGCGGTGGAAAAATTTGTGTTGATTTCCACCGACAAGGCGGTCAACCCTGTGAGCGTCATGGGCGCCAGCAAGCGCCTGGCAGAAATGGTATGCCAAGCTTTGCAGCAATCTATCTCAAAGCATGTAAATTTTGATCAGGATCATCCATCGCACCAGACCTGTTTTGTTATGGTGCGGTTCGGCAATGTACTGGGTAGTGCCGGCAGTGTCATTCCAAAATTCCGTGAGCAGATTGCAAAAGGCGGTCCGATTACCATCACCCATCCAGAAATGACACGTTATTTCATGTCTATTCCGGAAGCTGCGCAACTGGTATTGCAAGCCGGGTTGATGGGCGGTACGCAAAGTGGTGGTGAAATATTTGTGCTGGATATGGGGGATCCGGTGAAAATTGTTGATCTGGCCAATGATTTGATCCATTTGTCCGGTTTGGCGGAAGGTGATATTCGTGTTGAATTTACGGGATTGCGTCCAGGTGAGAAGCTACATGAGGAGTTATTGTCGACAAGCGAAAGCACACTCCCGACACCGCATCAAAAATTACGTATTGCGCAGGCATGCCAGATGGATGAACAGTGGCTGTCGGAGTTAACGACTTGGCTGGATAAAGTGACCGTATTAAGCGATCAGGAAGTTCGTGAGCAGCTGACTAAATGGGTGCCCGAGTATACCCCTAAAGGAGTGGAGCATTGAGCTGTCAAAAATATTCTGTTTTCTATTCACGGTGAGATTTCTGAAAATTGGATGCTAATGCTTGGTAAGCCGGCTATCTTGCATTAATTGAGAATGTCCGGAGGTTTTCAAGTTTTCTGTGATACATCCATTTTCCAGAACTACAATTCGATCAATCTTTTTTAATTGTGGAACCTGCTGATTGAAAATCAACGTGGTGCGTTTTTGCATTAGTGTTTCTAAAACAAAGAGCAGGTTTGCGGAATCAGGTTCTTGTGTTGTAAATACTTCATCCAGAATCAATATGGGGGCACTTTTTAGAAATGCTCGTGCGATTGCCAGTTGAATTAATTGTTTACTGCTGATTTCATTGTCATTCTTGTTGATTTGAGTTTGTAAGCCTTCAGGCATGTTCCGGATAAATTCCATAGCATGGGAAGCATGTGCGGCAGAGGTGATTTTTGCTTCATTGGCGCATCGCATTGCGCCGTAGGCGATGTTGCCGGCAATTCTGTCATCAAGCAGGAAAGGGTCGGCGGATACCAGAGCAATATTGGTATGTATATGATTTATCTTGATTTCGTTAAGTGGATATTCATCCAGCAATATTTTTCCGCTAGAGGGTTGTCGCAGACGGAGTATTAAATCAATGAGTGCAGTTTTTTCTGCTTCAGTATATCCAGTAAAAACAATGACATCAGATGGTCTGATTGTTAAGTTTATATGATTCAGAATGGATTTTATTGGAATTTGGCCATTGAGGCGTACTTGTTCAAATTTCAGTTTGCCGCGGAGCTGTTGGATACTGAAAGTGCCTGTATCCTGTTCGGGAGCCAGATCAAGAAACGAAAAAACGGTTTCTATCATTTCCTGGTCATGTTCAAGTTGCCTGGGAATGCCAGCGATACGGCGAAGCGGAAAAATAAGCAGTAATGCAACGGTTATCAATGCGCCTGCTTCGGATAGGCTTAGTGCATCATTCGTAGCCTGTAATGCCATAAGGTAAGTAACAGCGATTAGCATTAATGCAGTCATAAACTGACTTGAGGGAATAGCCATGGCCCTGATCTTTGCGGGTTGCATTTCGGTATGAAACAGCCTCTCGGAAATGCTTCCAAGGCGTTGGCTTTCGTCAGCTTGCCCGCCATCCAGTCTGATTTTTCGGTAATGTTTGACAGACTGTGTCAGGTGTTTGGTCAGCTCTTCTAAAGTCAATGAGTTATTTTGATTATTTCTGTTGAAATGGCTGCGGATCATCTCGTGCATTAATACGATGAATGTTGTTACCAACAGCAGCAGTAGCGAGAATTCCTGATTGAGATATAGCGTGCAAATTAATAATCCAATGATAGAAAGACAATCTTGGACCAGCAGGGCAATGTAACGAACTGTGGTCTGAGTGATTCGATTGATGTGAGATATCAATGTGTCGATTTGATTATTCTGATTAAGATAAGCGTAGTAATCCACCGGTAGCGACAAAAGCTTATCAAAAAAATCCATGCGCAGATCAGCACCCAGCTTCCCACTGACTCTGCTGACAAAATAGAGACTTATGTAACCAAAAATCCAACGTACGGCAAATAATGCAATGATGGCCATTGATGTCGTTTGTATCAACAATAAATCTTTCAGAAGGAACATGCTTGCAAGCATTTGTTCAATCAGTATGGGTAGGTAAGCCATGCTTGTTGCCAGGATTAACATGGCAATTAATACGCATACGAGTAATTTCCCATAAGGCGCAAGTTTTTTGAGCAAGCGGAGGTGGAATTGCGGAAAGATCATAATGTGTAATTCTACATCAACATACTGTAATTATTGCATCGTGTAATTTGCTGGAATATGAACCAGATATAGTACAATCGCCGTTCTTTCTAGTAAACGAGTCCGGATGGAAACGAGCTTTAACCAGTTTGTGAACATCACGATGTAATGAATGCCAATATTATATACTTCTGATAAAACACGAGATTTTCCAGGAGCAGTTGCTCCTCGACGTAAGGGCATTGTTCTTGCGGGCGGTTCCGGGACACGGCTTTATCCAGTCACACAAACAGTATCTAAGCAATTGTTGCCAGTATTCGATAAGCCAATGATTTATTATCCGCTTAGTACGCTGATGTTAGCGGGTATTCGAGAGATTCTAGTTATTTCGACTCCGCGTGACGTAGCCAATTATCAACAATTATTGCGAGATGGAAATCAATGGGGATTGAGTATTACCTACGCTGAACAATCTTCGCCCGACGGCCTGGCGCAAGCCTTCCTGATTGGCAAGTCGTTCATCGGCAATGATTGTTCAGCACTGGTATTGGGCGATAACATTTTTTATGGGCATGATTTTCATCATTTGTTGTTAAACGCAATGCAGCGTATCAATGGAGCCAGTGTTTTTGCCTATCACGTGCACGATCCGGAACGATATGGCGTGGTCGAGTTTGATGCTACGGGCAAGGTGGTGAATCTGGAAGAAAAGCCCCAACATCCCAAGTCCAATTATGCGGTAACGGGACTCTATTTTTATGATCAGCACGTAGTTGATTATGCCGAAAGCTTGAAGCCTTCTCATCGCAACGAGCTGGAAATTACTGATTTGAACCGCATTTATCTTGAAAATTCCGCGCTCAGTGTTGAAATCATGCGGCGTGGTTATGCCTGGCTGGATACGGGTACTCATGAGTCCTTGCTCGATGCAAGTCAATTTGTTGCGACGATCGAACGTCGGCAGGGATTGAAAATTGCTTGTCCGGAAGAAATCGCATTCCTGCGTGGCTGGATTAGTGCCTCTCAGCTGGAGGCGCTGGCGATGCCATTGGCGAAGAATGGCTATGGTCAGTACCTGTTGCATGTATTAAAACGTGAATTTTGACTAAGGTACATACGGATGAAGTCGACACCACTTGCAGTTCCAGATGTTCTGCTGATCGAACCTAGAGTTTTCGGCGATGAACGTGGATTTTTCTATGAGAGCTTCAATCAACGCAGTTTTGAGTCGGTTATTGGAGAGTCAGTGCAGTTTGTGCAAAGTAACCATTCGCGCTCTGCGCGCAATGTTTTGCGTGGTTTGCATTATCAAATCAAACAAGCGCAGGGGAAACTCGCGCGCGTGGTAGTGGGAGAAGTATTCGACGTGGCTGTGGATATTCGCCGATCTTCACCAACTTTTGGAAAATGGGTGGGTGGAGTATTGAGCGCCGAGAACAAGAATCAATTATGGATTCCACCCGGTTTCGCGCATGGCTTTGTTGTATTGTCCGATTACGCCGAGTTTTTGTATAACACCACTGATTACTGGGCGCCCGAGCACGAACGCTGTATTGTTTGGGATGATCCGGTTTTGGCCATTAACTGGCCGATTACCGGGGCACCAGTATTGTCCGACAAAGATGCATGTGGCGTAACGTTCGATAATGCTGAGGTATATGATTAATTGATAATTTTAGTGCAGAAATTGCAAGCCTAATCGAATTTATTTGAATAATGGCCAAACAAAAAACCATTTATTCTTGCACCGAGTGTGGTGGGCAAACTCTGAAATGGCAAGGTCAATGTCCGCATTGCCAGGAATGGAATACTCTGGTGGAAACACTCGCAGAGAAGAATGTATCGCGTTTTAGTCCAGTGTCGGAAATTGGTCAGGTGCAGAACTTAAGCGCTATTGAGACACGAGAAGAGTCGCGTTACCCGACCGGTATCGAAGAGCTGGATCGTGTTCTGGGCGGTGGATTAGTGCGTGGCGGTGTGCTGCTGCTGGGCGGAGATCCAGGAATCGGTAAATCAACTTTGTTGTTACAAGCGCTATCTTTTATGTCAGTGCAGCATTCAGTATTGTATGTCAGCGGTGAGGAATCTGCGCAACAGGTGGCGCTGCGTGCTAAACGACTGGCATTGAATGTACAGTCAGTCGATTTGTATGCAGAAATTCAATTGGAGAAAATTCAGGCTGTGCTGGCTGAACGTAAACCGTCGGTGGCGGTGATCGATTCGATTCAAACTATCTATTCCGAGATGTTGCAATCCGCGCCGGGTTCGGTTGCACAAGTACGTGAATGCGCAGCGCAACTGACGCGCTTGGCCAAATCGAGCGGCACCTGTATTATTTTGGTTGGCCATGTCACCAAAGAAGGGGCGCTGGCGGGGCCGCGCGTGTTGGAACATATGGTCGACACCGTGTTGTATTTCGAAGGTGATATGCATTCTAGTTTTCGCATGATTCGCACATTCAAAAATCGTTTTGGTGCGGTTAACGAATTAGGTGTTTTTGCGATGAGCGAGAAGGGATTGCGCGAAGTGAGGAATCCATCGGCATTGTTTCTTTCACATCATGATAAGCAAGTGCCGGGATCATGCATTATGGTAACGCAAGAAGGTACGCGCCCGCTATTGGTAGAAATTCAAGCTTTAGTCGATGAAGCACGCTCACCAAATCCGCGACGACTTTGTGTTGGATTAGAGCAAAACAGGCTGGCTATGTTATTGGCGGTATTACATCGCCATGCAGGTATTCCCTGCTTTGATCAGGATGTTTTTGTCAATGCCGTAGGGGGTGTAAAAATTACTGAACCAGGTGCGGATCTTGCAGTTATGCTGGCAGTGGTTTCGTCTCTAAAAAATAGACCCATGGCGGAAAAAATGATCGTGATCGGCGAGATTGGTTTGGCTGGAGAAATACGTCCCGTGCAACGTGGACAGGAGCGACTCAAGGAAGCCGCAAAACTTGGCTTTAAGCAGGCCATTATTCCATTAGCCAATAAACCTAAGCAGGTCATTCCAGGCATCGACATCATCGCCGTTGGTCGCATCGGAGAAGCTGTTGCGCAGATGTATTGAAATAATACTCAACTGATGATCAGGGGGTAACATTGAGATGTGCAATTATTATAGAATCCAGCATGCATAAAAATCGTGTGATGCAGCCAATATTCTAGGGAGATACTCATGCGTATTTGGAAAATCGAGCTTATTAGTTAATAATTGCATTATCTCATGTGATTATCCGTCTTTTCTTCATGAAAAGATTGGTAATGGTCAGTGGACATCCACACACGATAGCTGTGATTAATAAATTGATGGATAGCATGGATCCGGTGCGGATAATTTCATTCTGGTTTAATGGGTAATTTAAAGTGTTATCGGATGAGTTTGCAGCGACAACTTTGGACAATGGGTGGACTGTCAGTTGCGGTCATTATAGCAGCTATGTTGCTGCCGCCCACTCCACAATCCGGCGAATATCACTACTTCGCCGATCAGCGTAGTTTCATTGGCATTCCCAATTTCAACGATGTAATATCCAATTTGGCTTTTTTGCTTAGTGGTGGCGTGGGTTTGGTGTTCTTGTGGCGAGTTCAGGGAATGACAACGCAAACCACATTTCATAACCGTAAAGAAAGCTTGCCATACTGGGTGTTGTTTTTCAGCGTAGTTGCTGTCGCATTTGGTTCTATCTATTATCACTGGACGCCAAACATTGATCGTTTGTTGTGGGATCGAATACCTATTGTCATGGCTATAGCCGCGTTGCTGTCGGCGACGCTGATCGAACGCGTAAGTTTAACTATAGGTTTAAGAGCGCTACCTTTATTGGTAATTTTTGCGGTGCTGAGCGTGTTATATTGGTATTGGGCCGAACAGCAAGGCGCGGGGAACCTGAATTTTTATATCGTAATGCAGTTTTATTTGATTCTGTTGATTGTCTGGATCAGCTTTTGCTTTCCATCGCGCTACAGTCATGGTAACGATGTTTATCAGATTATTGCGTTGTACGCATTTGCGAAGTTTGTGGAACTATTGGATGGATCAATTTTTGTTTGGACGGATGGTTGGATTAGCGGACATACGTTAAAACACCTGATTGCTGCGTATGCTGCCTATCGAATTGTGCTGATATTACGGAAAAGGGTATTGTTGGTAGGGTAATGTGCCAAACAAATAGTTTATATATCAGTCGCTGACTCAGATGAAGTAAAAGTAAAAGAATATTAATACTAATATTTATAGTCAATTCTGAAAAACATCTGAGCTTAGCTTTTTGTGCAGCTTCGAAATTCTACTTTGGTATGCATCGAATAAAGGAAGGCTTGATTCAAGTAAAAGGAAGGAGAAATAGAATTATCGATCAAAGGGAGCAGATGCAGAATGTGATTTGCCCAGAACTCTCATGGCGCAATTTGCGCAAATGTTGTTTTGATACAACACCGATCTAATATTGCCTTGACAGGAAAAAGCACCTTATATAAGCTGCTGAGTGGTCAAATATGACACACTTATATTTGTTAAGCAATGTCAGCGGTAAGCGTTTGAATGAAAATTTTCCAGCCAGCAAAAATGCATTATTTAAAATTGAATATAAAAATTGGCACGCTCAACCAGAATTTCTTGCAAAGAATGAGCAAGATGACAAGTACAATTACTTCGAGGGGAAGATCTTGAGTTCGACAATAATCAAGTTGAACGCTCCGCTAACGCAAGCGTTTGATTTTCAGCCTTCAAGCGAATTGCATCTAACACCGACACCGACACTCAATACGCTAGTTCAGCAGTTAGCTGGTTTTGACACACTAACAAGTGCTTTAGAATATGCAGCAAAGGGTGTAACGGGGTATAACTTTTATGACGCGAAAGGAAATATTCGTTCTGTTCTGCCATACAAAACACTTAGGCAGAATGCTCGTACTTTAGCTCAGCGTTTGTCTGGCTTTGATTTGCCCCGTGGTAGCCGGGTGGCGATCATCGCTGATACCTCCCCGGAATTTGTTGAGTTGTTTTTTGCGTGCCGCTATGCTGGGTTAGTTCCATTTGCAATGCCGGTTCCAGTTAATCTTGGAAGCCATGCGATATATGTTCAGCAATTGAGGGGGATGCTCGAAAGTAGTCAGGCTAGTATTGCACTAGCTAATATTGATTATATTAATTTTCTTGAAGAAGCTGTAATAGGTGTTGCCAGCATACGCTGGGCAGGGACACCAGGAAAATTAAATGAGTTTCCTGTCAATGACGCAGAATTGCAGTTTAATCATCCCGATGAAACTGCGTATTTGCAATTCACGTCGGGTAGTACACGTACTCCGCGAGGTGTAGTTATAACCGAACGGGCCCTGATGTGTAATTTGCAAGGTATCGTACGTAACGGTTTGGAAATAAAACCTGATGATCGTTCCGCATCGTGGTTGCCTTTTTACCATGATATGGGATTGGTTGGACTCGTTCTGGCTCCAATGGTTACGCAGATTTCAGTCGATTATTTAGCAACTAGGGATTTTGCAATTCGTCCGATGCAGTGGTTGCGCCTAATTAGCCGAAATCGCTGTACGGTTGCATTCAGCCAACCATTTGGCCTTAAACTATGCACTCTTCGTGTGCGGGAATCTGATCTTAAAGAATTGGATTTAAGTTGCTGGAGAGCAGCTGGTATAGGTGCAGAAATGATTCGCCCCGATACTTTAAGAAACTTCGCTGAAAAATTTTCATCAGCTGGTTTCGATGCGAATGCTTTTTTGCCATGCTATGGTCTTGCAGAATCAACACTTGCTGTTACATTTTCAAAAATTAATACAGGATGCAATAGTCTGCAAGTAGATAGTAAGACGCTGATTGATAAAAAAATGGCTGCGAGACTGCAGGCTGATGGCCGAAAACAAAATGAATTTGTAAACTGTGGACGTCCATTGCCCGGACATATCGTTAAGATAGTTGATGAAGATGGACATCAATTATCTGAGATGATGGTTGGTAGTGTGCTGGTGCAAGGTGATAGCGTAATGACTGGCTATTATAATAACCCAGAAGAGACGAGCAAGGCACTTAAGCCTGGAAACTGGTTGGATACTGGCGATATTGGTTTTCTGTTTGAAGGTGATTTGTTTATAACGGGACGTCGCACCGATGTGATTATCGTTAATGGCCGCAATATTCGAGCGCAAGATATCGAAGAGTTGGCTGAGCAGCAACCAGAAGTTAGATCACGAGAGGCGTCTGCATTTGGAATTAATGGTGAAGATGGTACAACGACTATTGTGCTGGTAATTGAATGCCGGCTAACCTCTCCAACAGAGCGTCAATCGCTGACAACTAGATTGCAGCAACTTGTTTATATGGCATTTGGAGTCAATTGTGTTGTTGAACTTGTTCCACCACATACTTTGCCTAGGACTTCATCTGGTAAGCTTTCACGTTTTGCGGCCAGGCAAGGATATATTCAAAGAACCAAATTAGTTGATCAATTATCTTTTGTAGAGTCAGGCGACAGATAAAAGGTATGCAAAAATTAGTAGCTGTAACAGGTGCTACTGGTTTTATTGGCAGCGTACTAATTCAAAGACTAGTTCAAGATGGATGGATAGTTCGTGCACTTGCTCGGGCTATCCGCTTCTCAGATACTGAATCGGTACAGTGGATCCAAGGTAACTTAGAGGATTTTAATGCGTTGCATCGTCTGGTAGATGGTGTGGCGTGTGTGATTCATTGTGCTGCAACGGTAAGAGGAAGTTCTTTTCAAGAATTTGAACGCACCAATATTACCGGCACAGAAAATGTCTTGCGTGCCCTCGCTAAACAAAAACAATTTCCCCGTTTTTTACTTATTTCTTCTTTAGCTGCACGTCAACCAGAGTTATCCTGGTATGCTCAAAGCAAGTATTTATCAGAGCAAAAGCTTATTGAATACTCAAACCAACTGCAATGGATAATCTTTCGCCCTACAGCTGTTTATGGTCCGGGCGATAAAGAAATGAAACCGCTTTTTCAATCTATGCATCGTGGTTTTTTCCCCGTTGTTGGAAAAATGCAAAATCGATTTGGACTAATACATGTATATGATTTGGTTGCAGCTATATGTGTCTGGCTTAATTCTGAAAAACCAATCACTGGAATTTTTGAACTCGACGATGGCACACCTGATGGATATAGTTATCAAAGCCTTAAAGTCATAGCTCAGCAAATATGGAAGCGCCCGGTACATTGTATTGCGATTCCAGATCTGCTTATCCGATGTATTGCATTAACCAATCTTTGGTTTTCCCGCTTGTTTCAGTACTCCCCCATGCTGACTCCAGGAAAGGTCAATGAATTACAGCATGAAGACTGGGTATGCAATAATACTCCCTTGATTAACGTACTGCCTGGTTGGCATCCGAGAATTCGTTTACAAGATGTATTATCTGAAGTAATCTAACTTCAAAATTAACTACACTGAAATAACCTATGACTGAAAGTAATTATGATGAGATCATGAAGCTGCTTTGTGATCGTCTAAGCGACTTGGCCAATGCTGATGTCTTGATTACCCCTGAAACGAACTTGATCAACCAATTGTCCATTGATTCCATCAAACTGCTCAATCTGATTATGGAAGTTGAAGATGCTTTTGATATTTCTATTCCTATCAATGTATTAACAGATGTTCAAACAGTTCGTGAGTTAGCTGATTTGGTACATAAAATTAAAATAACATCATCATAATGAATTTACTTGAAAAGCTAGATGCTGCCGCTGCAGCAAGAAAGGCACTATTACCTAATGGAGTGGGAGCTTTTGGTATACCAATCGAAGAGATTTTTTCGGCTACTGAGGCCCGAATTGGGGACCGTCGAGTACTTTTAATGGGTACAAATAATTACCTGGGCTTAACTTTCGCTCCTGAATGCATTCGTGCGGCACATGAGGCGATTGATAAAGAAGGAACAGGCACCACCGGCTCACGGATGGCAAATGGCAGCTATTTTGGCCATCGAGCATTAGAGAGAGAATTTGCCGATTTTTATCAATGTAGCTCAAGTATTGTTTTTACAACCGGTTATCAAGCGAACTTAGGTACCATCTCTGGTCTGGTTGGTCCAGGCGATACGGTTCTGATTGATGGCGATTCTCATGCAAGTATTTTTGATGGTTGTATTCTTAGTGGTGCGAATATTATTCGCTTCAAACATAATGATATGGCCGACATGGAAAAACGATTGCGTCGCTTGGGGGATAATATTGAAACCACGCTCATTATCGCTGAAGGTATATATAGTATGCTTGGAGATCAGGCGCCTTTAGCCGATATTGTGCAATTGAAAAATAAATATGGTGGTATATTGCTCCTTGATGAAGCTCATTCACTCGGCGTTTTAGGTAAATCAGGTCAAGGTCTTGTTGAAACAACAGGTTTGTTAAATGAAGTTGATTTTATAACAGGAACTTTTAGCAAAAGCTTATGCAGTATTGGCGGGTTTTGCGTGAGTAATCACCCTCAACTGGAACAATTGCGGTATGTCAGTCATCCCTATATTTTTACTGCATCGCCATCACCGGCAACAATTGCCTCAACACGTGCAGCCTTAGAGTTGCTTCGGAAAGGCAGTCATTTGCGTGACAAATTATGGAGCAACTGTCGACAACTCTATGCGCAGCTTAAAGAAGTAGGCTATCAGCTAGGCCCGGATCCTGGTCCAGTCATTGCTGCTGTTGTTGCAACGCCACAACAAGCACTGCTACTCTGGCAACAATTACTCGAACATAATATTTATGTAAATCTAATTTTGCCGCCAGCAGCACCCGAAGGTAAATCACTCGTTCGGTGCAGCGTAAATGCTGCTCACACAACGGAAGAAATTAGATATGTAGGTGATACTTTTGCAAAACTGTACGGTGCGATAAATATGCAGACATAAAGTACTTTCTGGTTTGATGTATTATATTTAGCACGTTTGCCAATCTTCAATTGTTAAAGAAGAAGCGGGGAGCAGAACTTGGTTCTTGAATCGCGTACATTGGGTTAGACATACTTAATTCATACTTGAGGTACTACGATGCAAATAATGCGGGGATTGGTTTTAATATTATTTTCTTTTCTATTGCAAAGTCATGCCCTGGGATTAAGTATTGTGTACGATGGGTTTAGCTGTCTGAGTGCAGTTGATTCCAATGATCCGACCCCCACTATCACACCGATACAAAGTAAGTTTGAGGTCATTGAAGATGCCGGAGAAGGCATATATCGTTTAAGCCTAACAGGTGGTATCCCGCGTTTTGTCAATAATAATCAGAATGTGTGTATTGATAGTACAACGGCAATTGGATACTCGGGAATTCCTGCGATTGACGGTTTGCCACGCCAACTGGAATTCATTGATGCCACAGCCTATTTTAACGGTAAAGAATTAATGATTGTTATCAGTTCAATGTATACTGACTTGAGCGCGAGAAGCAATCCATTTTTGCCTTTTACTACGAGTTCTGTGTTTGCACTTACAAACACGCTCATCATGGAATTTAATCCTAATTTGTCTTCGTTTAGTTTAAAGAAAGTATTGCGCAATCGAGGATTTACGCAGACTAATGAATCCACAAATTTAATAGCGCCATTCCAAGAAACTGTTTTGCCATCATTTAATGAGACAGCACGAGACAGACCCAAGATACTTACTCCAGTATCCAATATAGACTTTTTTTTGCAGTAAATGGCCGTGCAATTTTTCGATCGCAAAGGTGCTGCATCCTGTCCCAGCTAACGTTGAATTGATAATAAAGTCTCATTATCGAGTGCGGATCAGCGCCCATGCTTTTACAGGTTACGATATCAATAACTTTTAGTCTTACAGCAGCTGATTAGCCAAATTCGCAAGGTTTGATCGTTCGCCTTTTTCCAGTCGCACATGCGCATAAATTTCGTGATGCCTGATTTTGTCGATTAGATAGGACAATCCGTTACTCTGGGAATCTAGATAAGGAGTATCGATTTGATAAATATCGCCGGTAAAGACAATTTTTGTATTTTCACCTGCGCGCGTGATGATGGTTTTTACCTCATGCGGCGTGAGATTTTGTGCTTCATCCACAATAAAAAACACATTTGAAATACTGCGCCCGCGGATATAAGCGAGCGGAGTAATTTTCAGTTTCTCTTGATCAACGGCATCTGTAATCTGTTTATATTCTTTATCTTTCTCGGTAAACAAACTCTTAATGAATTTTAGATTATCCCACAGCGGTTCCATATAGGGATTAAGTTTTGAGATAATATCGCCTGGCAAGAAGCCAATATCTTTATTGCTTAAGGGCACAATTGGGCGTGCTAAATATATTTGTTTGAAATGCCTTTTCTGGTCGAGTGCACCGGCGAGTGCAAGCAATGTTTTTCCTGTCCCTGCAACACCTTGCAAGGTAACGAGTTTGATATTTGGGTTTGTAATCGCATGCAAAGCGAATACTTGTTCGGCATTTCTGGGGGTAATCCGGAAGGCGGATTCTTTTTCAATACGTTCAATTCGGTGTGTTACAGGATTATAAAACACCAGAACAGAAGCCCGGTTGTTTTTTAGAATAAAATAATGGTTAGGTATGGGGTTTTGTATGCCTATGTCGGCGGACATACAAAAATTCTGGGTATAAACGCTATCGATAATCTCTTTCGATAACCCCTCGATCACGGTTTTACCCGTATACAAAGATTCGAGATCTTTGATTTTTCCGGTTTCAAAATCTTCCGCGGGAATATTCAGGGATTTTGCTTTGAGTCTTAGGTTGATATCCTTGGATACCAAGACTACTTTTCTTTCCGGATATTCCTGGCCCAGCGAAATTACTACATTTAGAATGCGGTGATCGGCGGTGTTTTCTCTGAATATCTCGGTAGCGTCCAGCCCGATGGTCTTTTCCTGCATGCATACCTTGAACTGGCCATGATTCGGATAATCAATGGGAATCCAGTTTTGCAGCGAATGGCTTGCCGACAATTTGTCCATAATCCGTATGAATTCTCTTGCCCCAAAGTTCTTGATGTCATTGCCCTTTTTGAAATGATCAAGTTCTTCCAGCACGGTAATCGGAATGGCTACATCATTATCTTCAAAGCTGTAAATTGCGTTGTGGTTATATAAGATAACTGAAGTATCGAGAACAAATATTTTCTTTTTTTGCTTTCTTGGCATAGGAAATCAAATTAGTAAAAACTATATTGGCAAATATTAGATACTGCTACAAGACGAATTTTGAGACTCGCAAAAGTAATGTACCCTGTTTTCTAGAAAGGTGCTACTTTGGTGTAATAGGGAGAGAATAGATATGAACTACTAGAAGTATTCAAGAAAATTTCAGTAGGCTCTTGAATAGTATCTGCTTTTTTTATTCGTTTCAGGCGGATGCAGCTCTAATATCATTCTTTGATGTTGAAATACTACGAATTCAGAATGATTTTGAGCATGTGCAAGTTATTAGTTCATTTGGAAAGGGATCTCATATGATTTCATTGACTCGGCTATGGTAATTGCACAGTGGATCCGAGACACGGGGTCGATCCATATTTGATTTTGATTTACACTCATAGCCCTATATTTTCTATTTAATGTGACTACAAGTTTCTCTATGGGGCTTGGGCTTGTGTATGTGGAAGTCAGCCTGTTCCTGAACCAGAAACTTACGCCATGCTGCTGGTCGGGCCTAATCTGATCTGATCTGATTTGGCGAGGACGTTCATGTAGGTCTGTTAAACGTTGGGTATCTAGGAACTGATAAGTGAAGTAAAATCCGATATGCTCGGATTCGGAAAAGAATTCACCGTCTTTTATTTATTTAATGAGAACTTTGCGCGGCTAGAGTAGTTTTTAGGTGTGGGCGACGATACAATAATTTTTTGAATCATATCGTTGAGTTAATTGATATGAGTTTTTCAGAGTTTGATGTCATCCGTAGTACTCGCAAAGGAAACTTTCTCAATCAAATCGATTACCTGATTGATTGGACACCAATAGAAAAAGCAATCGCTGAACATTATGCCCTCACAACTCATGCCGCCCTGCCTATCCCGGTCTGCTGCTGTTCAAAATGTTGCTGGTAGGAATCTGGCACGGTGGACTCAGTGATGAATCAGTTGAAGGCATGGCTAATGCGAATCTGAACGTGATGCGGTTTTGGGGCCTGAGTTTGGAAGGCGATGTTCCGGATCATTCGGTACTGTCTCGTTTCAGGACACGATTAGCACAAGCACATGCCTGGCATACAACCTGAAAAGGTTGTAGTTAATAGGCAGGTACAATTGCTATCATAGGACAAATGCGCTTTCTGTGCCGATAATGATCAATGAAAGTGATTGTTCGCGTGATTTCAGCAAGGAAATGACTAAAAATATCGCGATTCTCACAAAAAAATCAGAAATTGTAACGAATTTGATAATTTGTTGAATTTTGCAAAAGCCTCCTAATATAATTTATTGTGATTGGCAACATTCTGCGAAGCAAAAAGAAAACCGATGAAAACAAAATTATTTACTTTAGAACCAAAAAATTTCTTCTTTCGAGAGAACGGCCTGAAACTAAATTCGCGTGTTCACCTTCCCATTATTTTTCCGATGCACATCATATTAATATCAATCGCATTCTTAGTAAGTTTCGATAATTAGAGAAACAGCGATATGCATTATCAGAACCTGCTTTGTATTGGCGATAGCCAAACTTTTGGCGCGCGGACTTATGGTTGTTATCCGTTATATCTGGCCCAAACGCTCACTCAACAAACACCTTATCAATGGCGTACGATTAATCGAAGCGTTAATGGCTATACAGCTCGGGAATTATGGTTTCTGCTCAATAATGAGATCGAAGTCATCAGCGATACTTATCAAGTATGTGTGCTCATAGGTACAAACGACGTGGGAAATGAAACGCCCCTAGATCTTTTTGAAGAATATTACCGGCAGATTGTTCGAGCATTTCTGATCAAAAAATACAAGGCTATATTTTGTGCTGAAATTCCCCCTATTTTTCCCGATGGCCATATTTTCTTCCGCAAAGAAACAGTAGATCGTCGAAATCAATATAATGACGCGATCAGGAAAATTTCAGCCGAAAATAAAAAAATTCATTACGTGCCGATTAACGGATTAAGTCGTGATTGCTATGTGGATTCTGTTCACTTCAACGAGCAAGGAAATCGAGTTGTCGCTGAGACATTTGCTAAGGCTATTCTAGAACGGTGAAAGTCGGGATTGTAATTGGCACTCGTCCCGAGGTCATGAAAAATTACGCCATTGTTAAGGCTCTGCGCGAAGCGAATTTGGATTTTGTCGTTCTGCATACTAATCAGCACCAGGATCCATTGCTCCGAGAGGTGGTATTTGCCGAAATGGGCTATGTGCCAAATTTTATTTATCCTCGATCTTATAGTATTGGCGCGGCGATTGATTGGGTATGCGACATCATTCGCACGCAGCAGATTGATCTGATCTTGGTGAATGGCGACACTGCGGCGTCAATTGTAGGCGCCGTTGCTGCTGTCTATTCTGATGTTGGATTAGCTCATGTCGAGGCAGGTCTGCGTGCTTATGATAATCGCATGTATGAGGAACGCAACCGTATCATGGTCGATAGTGCGGCGCATTATTTGTTTACGTATACGCAGTATCATGCGGAATATTTGAAAAATATTCCGGATTTGCGTGGCCGAATTTTCAATGTTGGCAATACTACTGTAGATTTAATTCATGACTTCTCTGCTGAATTGGTTAAACCGCGTTTGGATACTTACGCATATATTACCCTGCATCGAAAGGAATTTACCGATAGTCGCACAAGAATGATTGACGTTTTTACAACGCTCAATTCGCTGGCAGATGAATTTGATGCTATGATTTTCCCCATACATCCGCGGACGCGGGATGCTATGCAAAATTATAGCCTTAGCTTTGATCTCTTGTCACAGATAACGGTTATTGATCCGGTCGATCCATTTACATCGCTTTCTTACGAGAAATTTGCGGCGCTAATCATTACCGACAGTGGCTGCATTCAGGAAGAGGCTTATATTTTTGGTGTCCCATGCGTGACCGTGCGAAATAACACCGAGCGACCGGAGACCATAAAAGTGGGAGCCAATGTGCTAACTGGTTTCTCCCCTGGAGTGATCCAGGATAAAATATGTTCGCAGAAAAGCCTTGGCCATCAGCAGTTCCCGCCCGTCTATGGTGACATCGGAGTGGGTGAGCGTATTGTCCAAGCTTTACGAAAGCATTTTATAAATTGGCGTAATTATTAATTGTGTACGTCGATTTCTTTGATCTATACACAGGGCATCATTACAATCTGAGCTGAGCTTTTTATTAAGTTTTTTGACCTGATTGAGTTTCTACACATTTGTCTCGTAGCATGTTGACTAAGTTGTCATCGATGGAAAATTCAGTTTGATTTTCTTCGCTTGGGGTAATAAGAGTCAGAAATTCATGGGGCAAGCAAGTACGGGTTTCTGTCCTTAGGGTGTTAAGGGGTTCCTTTGCACCATATTTTCTGGAAATCCAGCCCAATGGCAACTGCTCATTCCCACGATATAAGCAGGATTTGCCACCTTGTATGCTAACAAACCATGACTTACCTGCGCAATCTATGACAATTTCATCACTCATCATTTCGGCATGTGCATCAACATGCCAGTGCATTGCCAGGGCGTGTTCGCCCGTGCCATCCACGCGATCCCAAATCATCCACCTTCCGAACCGATGGTCATAGACAAGCGCTCGCCAGTGCATTACTCCACTATCAGCATAGCCATTATGATTGGCCAGGATTACAGTCTTGCCATTAAGATTTTCACTGTGCCATATTAGTTTTGCAGTGTATGCGCGTGACCAGCCAAATGCGGATTCCTTATTCTGCAATGCTTGATCAGTATCATCCACCACAATTGTGTTATGGGCCGATGTGCCGCGAAAGTAATGCCTGAAATGCGGATTCCCGTCATAAAGATATGTGCCTGGGTCGACTAATAATGGTTTTCCGTCAAGATCCCAACAAATAGATAAAGCATCGGCGTGCCCATGCCCGAACGCACTTGCTAATCCAAGTTTGCCATGACTGAATCGCATATCGCCATGATTTGCCGCTCCTAGAATTCTCGAGTACCCGGATGCTGCAAAAATTTGCAGCGACTGTACTGGTAATTCGGATTCACAAAGGCTATTTTTCCATGATAATTGGAGATATGGCGACAATGCATAGCCATCGTCGCTATCCCCTACCGCAGGTAAGTTATCAGGCGATGAAGCAAATGCTTGTAAAAAATTTCTACCACGAAGCCAGGCTTGTTCGATATCGCTGGGAGCGGATCTACCATGATGTTTGAGCAGGCAGGTGACCAGTCCGCACAGATCAACCATCATCGCTAGATATCGGAACGATTGTTCGCGATTTCCTCCATCCGGAAGAATTTGAGCATTTGCTTCCTGCGCCATGATTTTTAAGCCAACAGCCAGCCATTCTTCCGAGTCGGGTAGTTCGGGAAAGAGTATGCCGGCGTAAATAAGCCCAGCACATTCTCCGAGGGTATGATTCCCGGCGTAAGCAAAAAGACAAAGTCTTCGCCGGATGAAGTAGGCGTGGTTGTGTACAAGATACACAAGTGCCTGCCAAGTTTGCTGACTAATATTCTCATTTCTTACACTATCAAATGCATGGCAGATACTTATCAGCCTGAGCGCACATTCCATAGTAGAAATATAATTTACGCCCTTCAGCCACGGATTCGCACTGATCCACGACAGCATTAGTTTTTCCATTCGCCGAATAACTTGGCGTTTGATGCAAGGATCATCTGTTAGATTGCCAACCAAACTGATGGTGACCAAATTTTGTAACCGGGAACGAGCCCAAACAAATTGAATATCTCCAATCGGATTGCCCGGTGCAAAAGGGATTTGCGCAAAGAATTTTAGGGGCCAATAGTGTCCGGTGTCTGGCGCTTTGTGCCAACACAGATCGTTTGCGGAGGTTGCATGATTTGCTGAATTGGGAATGGCGCAAACTTGCTGGTCACTTTTAGTGACGAGATTCTGTAGCTCTAAGTCCTCAAAATCCCAATGAAGCTGAGGAAGGCAAGACAGTTCACTGCGGCAGAACGTATGGTTCTCCGGATTGATAGTCTTGTTGAAAGGCAAGCCATAACCTGCGCGCAACTTGATCCACATGCCGACAAGCGATACCCGTCTCCGGATGCGATATAGAGATTCGCCCAGACTCATATGCGACTCAGTTCATCTTTTTAGGCAACTCACCCGGTTTGCGTATTTTTGCTGCATTCATGATCCACGCCGGGTTAGACACTTTTTTCCCAGGTATGGGGATTACGTCCGCTTCCCCATAGATGTCGTGATAATGCCGATAAAGATAGTCACATACATTCTCATAAGCACATTTTTTGCAATTTTTGGTTTTAATTCTATCTTTGAATACATAGAAGCGGCTGAGTCCTGCTGTACATACTGCTCTGAAGCCATATTTGGCAACAAAAGTAAGATACGGTGTTTTAAGAATGCCGAGTATCAGGCAGAGCCAGGTAACGAAACTACCTTTTCTGATCAGGAAACTTGTGAAATTGTCCCATTCGTCCGGATCAAAGGTCATTTGATCCATGTTTGTCACATATTGCTCGTAACCGGGAAGGAAGCAAAAGGGCATGTATCTTACATTGAAATGAGGGAGTTCAGCTTCGCACGACTTGATTGCTTTAATAATCTCTCGGCCTGCATCTGCGTAATTGACATACACTTCTTTAACGATATCAATATTCTTTGCTTGTAGCACCGGATTGAACATCACGAAATTGATGTTATCGACCTTCTTTTTAATGAGCAACTGCATAATTTCAGTCAGGTACATGAAATTTGTTTTGCAGACAACTGTGTTGGTTCGCACCCTTAAACCAAATTCACTTGCGTGGTCAATAGCTTCCAGAATGTGATCAAAACTGCGCGGAACTTTTGTCAGATCATCATGAGTTGGCGCATCATGGCCATGGATACTGAACAATATATCATCGACACCTGCAGCGACGAGACTGGCGACGTAATCCCGCTTAGATAACCTGATGCCGTTTGTAATCAAACAGACAATGGAAAAGCCAAGTTCTTTTTTAGCATACGTGATCAATTCGGGTAGATCTTTACGTAGCGTCACTTCTCCTCCGGTAAACTCGATTTCTTGTATCCCAAGCATTTTGGCTTGCTTGAGCTGTTTTCTCGCTTGCTCTGTAGTCAGCGTGTTTTCATTGGATTTCGTGATGACGGAATCATAGTAATAGCAAAAAGGGCATTTAGCATTGCACGCATAGCCTAAATTAATCTCTACTTTTTTGGTATGGTAAAGCACAGCTAAAGATTCCTTTGTTTTAGAATTGAAAGTAGTGGGTCGAAGTGAACTGTGCAGCAACGCAATCTAAATCTCAGAGGCCCTTTATGCTAGATATTAAGTTATGTATCAAGGCTCAGGTTTATGCTGTAACAGGATAGTATTTGTTTGAATGTTGAGATTATATTCAATTCTCAGCAATGAAAACCATTTAAGTTGAGAATTCATGCTAATTAAGAAGATCCTACTTTATCTGAATGATATTGCGATAAAATTATCAGCAGAGATGGATGAAGAAGCATCCGAGATTCACTCGTTGGATGAGTTTGATATGCTTGAATGATTCTATGAACTGATAAAAATACAAACAATTTAAGCTCATTAGCTAAAGGAGTTTTTTCTATGGTTGCATTGGTCCGGTGGGGTATATTAAGCGCGGGACTAATGGCCGATCGCTTTGTTTCTGATCTTAGAAAGACCCCCGGCGCTGAAGTTGTCGCCGTGGCAGCACAATCAATCCAGCGAGCGGAGGCATTCGCAGCAAAGCATCGCATTTCTCGCGCGTATGACTCATATGAGGTACTAGCCAAAGATCCGGGTATTGACGTTATCTATGTAGCTACAACCCATAATTTCCACAAGAGTCATACGCTTCTGTGTCTGGAAAATGGAAAGCATGTGTTATGTGAGAAACCATTTGCGCTGAATGCGATAGAAGCATGCCAAATGATTGCTTGTGCAGGTGAAAAGCGGCTTTTTCTTATGGAAGCCATGTGGTCGAGGTTTAATCCTGTGTATAAGCGTGCGATGCAGTGGGTTAAGGACGGGTTGATCGGGGAAGTTCGGATGCTCAAAGCCGATCTCGGATTCAGGGCATCGTGGGAACCTCAACATAGATTGCTTAATCCTGCTCTTGCCGGTGGGTCAATTCTGGATGTCGGTATTTATCCTCTTGCTTTGGCATCTCATCTCTTTGGCCCGAAACCTTCAGAAATTCAAGCGCTGGCATTTCTGGGTGCAACCGGTGTCGACGAGCAAGCTGGTATCATGCTGCAATATCCACAGGGGCAGCTTGCTTTACTATCAAGCTCCATTCGAACGCGCACTCCGCATAATGCTTTTATTATGGGTACCAAAGGAATGATTTGGATTCCCATGTTTTGGCGTGCCCGCTTGGCTGTTCTTTGGCGTTCAAGAAAATTGCCTCGAATCACATGGGGGAGCGCGGGATACGAGCATGAAGCTGCAGAAGTTAATCAATGCATTCGAGAAGGAAAATTAGAAAGTGCAAGCGTTACTCTTGCTGAATCCTTAGCTTTGATGGAAACGATGGATCAGATTAGGAAAAAAATCGGCTTGAAATATCCTGGGGATGTGTCGGCTTAATCGCTGGATGACAACAGTCAATTATTTGGATGGTCACTCTAGATTTTAGTGGCAATGCTCATTATAAAACATTTAGATGACTGTGATGTTACATCCTGGTTTCCTCGATTTAACTCGCAATTCCCAGAGGTCTTGCCACGGGGATAGGTGCAGGGCGTGCGGAGCAAATTTATTGCTGATTAGAATTGTTACTATTTCAAAAAGATTTGATCGAATGTTCCGCCATCGGAGAAGTGAGTGTTGTGTGTGGTTTTCCAGTCGCCAAAGGCGTCATTAATATTGAATAATTCTATTTTGGGAAACTGCGCTGTGTATTTTTCAGCGACTTTAGCACTGGTGGGTCTGAAAAAATGCTTGGCTGCGATTTCTTGCCCTTCTTCTGAATAGAGATATTGGAGATAGGCTTCGGCAGCTTTCCGCGTACCTTTCTTATCGACAATTTTGTCAATTAATGCGACGGCTGGTTCAGCCAGGATGCTTAGAGAAGGAATGACGATTTCAAATTTCCTTGTGCCATATTCTTTAAGTATCTGGAACGCCTCGTTTTCCCATGATATTAAAACATCTCCGGTTTCACGCTCTACGAACGAGGCAGTGGAGCCACGTGCGCTGGAATCTAGTACCGGAACATTCTGATAAATCTTGCGGACGAAATCTTTCGCTTTATCTTCGCCATAGTGCCGTTTGCCATATTCCCAAGCTGCCAGGTAGTTCCATTGCGCTCCACCGGATGTTTTTGGGTTTGGTGTAATGACCGATACATCAGGATGTGCCAGGTCTACCCAATCCTTAATTCCCTTGGGATTTCCTTTGCGTACCAGAAAAATGATGGTCGATGTATAGGGTGTGCTGTTATGACTTAGGCGTTTTTGCCAATCTTCCGGTAGTAATTGGGTTTTTTCTGCGATTGCATTGATATCATTGGCTAAAGCCAATGATACGATATCGGCCTCCAATCCTTCAATAACGGAACGTGCTTGCTTGCCGGAACCGCCGTGAGATTGCTTAATTGTGATTGTTTCATCAGTTTTTGCTAGCCAGTGTCGTGCGAATGCCTGATTAAATTCTTGATATAACTCCCGTGTTGGATCGTAAGAAACGTTGAGTAAGGTTTTCTCCGCCAATACGATATTGCTGATCAAGAAACCTACTGCCAAGAAGCTTATGGTTAGCCATGTTTTAATGCTCATAATGGTTCCTCACATACAAATTACAAACAATTTATAAGAGATTGATTCGAGATGATTGGATGATAGTGCTGCTGATATCGGTTTAAAGTTGACTAGACGGAATGAATGCATAGCATACATAGCCATAATACTACGCAGCTGTGGATAAGTCGATCAGACTGGCATGGGTTTCCTCTCTATGGGGTGCTTTAAACGGCGTCATGTCATTGATAGTAGATAGTAGTGTGAGGTTAGAAATAGCGAGCTTGCAAGGCAGATAATATGCTGTTGTCGAGAAATAAAGGGAGGTTTTTGCATGCTATATTCCCCAGCATATTTTGCTTATGAGAGTGTTTGCTGCCCAATTTTATTGGCGCAAATTCTCGCTTTTTGGTTCATTGACTACTTTATAGATGGTTGGTCAGGATGCGTCAATTTATGGTGTCTGTGCCACGATAGTTTATTTCCTGGTTTCATGCACAGTTCTTGCCAGCTCTGTTATTGATCGGGTGGTGTTAAATGCGTCTTTTTGCGTGTACTCAGCCGATCTCCTTTAACTTGACGAAAACGACGCTAGAGAAATCACAACATTCATCTTTGGATAGGGGGCCTGGTGAAATTCCAGGACCCCATAGTTTTCAAGATATCGTTCTTTAACGATTTTCTAGTCAGAAAATAAAACTTAACAGATTGTTATCACGCTAGTTCTCCTGCTATTACATCAATTTTTACGAGATTTTTCGTAAATCTCTAAAAGTCTATAGTAGCGATTTACTGAGAATCTCCTTGTTTATTGCCATCATAGAGGCTTGGTGGATATTGGCCTGGTTTTGGATCACTACAGCCAACTAAAAAGAATGCGAAAATAGCTGCAATTAATAGAGAATATTTCATGTCCGTTATCTCCTATAAAATTATAGTTCTATGATATATGAGTTAAGTGAAACAGCTCTTCGGCCATTCAAAAAAGCGAGAAAGACCGACTTCTTAATACCAGAATATGGCAGCCCTGTCCAGAGAAATTCGGAAAATTTTATAAAGATGAACGCATATTTCTGGAGATTATTCAATTAATCTCCAGAAATAAATTACAAGAGCCTGATACAGAATCGCGCTTGAGATAATAGCTTGCTTTCCAACAGTTAGTTCCCAACTAAATGAGAGTTAGCCGCTCCAACTTAGTCACAGAAGTATTTCGTTCAGCAGAACCATAAAGATCCCAATTGACCTCTACTTTATTTTGATCATTCTTTTGTACATTAACCAATGCAAAATTATTGGTTCTACAAGGCTCCATGAGTAATCGGAATGCTACATTGGGTTCGTTACCATCCTGATCTCTCTGCAAAAAACCGTGATCCTTGATCGCCCAAGCTAGCGCAGATGCTTGCGCCCAAGGTAGATCATACGTGATAGCGCTCGATGTCAGCTGATAAACATGGGTACCCGGATATTTTTTGTGGCTCATGCGAAACGCTGCCCCAATGTGCACATCGCCACTCAGTAAATAGAGTGATTTTCCATTCGTATTGGCTGCTTTGAAAATTGCGCCCAATAGTTCATCGCGCTCTACCCAGTTTGTTTCATGCTCCCACTGGTCACGCATATCATCCTTTAAAGCGAGAATATCAAGATAGTTGACTACAAAGCTCTTTACGTGCACGACGGGCACGGGTGAAACTACAAAAACGGAAGTAGCACGCTTAAATGTGTCAGATTCAAGCCAATCCTTAAAGCGTTGCATTTGAGCTTGACCAAGAATGCGGTCATCGGTCGTGCGTGTATAATCACGTTGTCCGCGCATGTCGAGCACATAGAAAGCTGCTTCGCCCCAACTAAATGCATAATCAAATTGATTGTCAGGAGTGGTAGGATTATGAACATGCTCGTATTCGTAATAAGTCAGCTTTGCAGCCTCATACATTTGATAAAAAAGAGAAAGCTTCTCTTCATCGCTATCCCAATCCCACCATGAGTCCAGCAAATTCTGTCTTTCCTTGGCATCATAAGAGCCCCACCCATCGAGGATTTCATGATCATCCCATATCATATAAGTGGGGAAACGCGACAATACACACCGCAGTTGGCGATGGCCCCAATAGCCCCGATAGATATCGCGATACCATGAACGCATGACTTCTACACGATCCTCTTGCTTTACTTCCTGCACAAATTCCTTACGGTTCTTTCTCAGCCACTCCCAAATGCTGACTTTGGAATTGCCATCGACGTAGACCTGATCCCCAACACCTAGAATAAAGTCACCATTACGTTGATCAAGTTCGTCACCAAAACGATCCCACATATGAATATTTACAAGATCAAACGAATTTTTCTTATACGGCATGTGGCAACTGAAAAGACCGAATGTCATGGATTCTTGTACTTCATTCAGAGTTTTGAAACGATTGAATTGATTATTGGGAATAATCTCCCATGGCGTTTTTCTTATTGTCCGATTAAGTGCGAAAGCTGCATAAAAATAGCGTTGACCTGGCTTTAGCCCGGTGACTTCCCACACCTCCGTAATATCATGGGCATATTTTAGATCTGAGGATGCAGTAAGGAGTGCATTCGGTATTTCGCGAATGCTGTCCTGATTCGAGACACTCCTCAGAAAAAAAACTTCCTTACCATTTACCGTCCTCGTTTCAGGCGTCCAATCGGTAGCCGCCTCATTGTCAGCTAATATCGGCTCAGGACAAATAACCATACGGTATGTATTTTCCTGATACGCTCGCATCCACAACTTAGTGCTAGTAGCTGTTGTATGCCCAACGATGACAGCATTAGTGAGCAGTGGATTAATCCAGGGGCGATTGGAGCCACGGTCATAGAAGTCGAATGTTTTCATGATTGGTTACCAAGAATTTTGAATGAAAGCTATTGTAACTGCATATTAAAACTATCAGGAAATTGTGAATAAGCCAGATTTTCTTATACAAGCAAATCCGCCCTTAAATACCGGCCCGATCACTCACATTAGCATACTGAGCGGGTTGTAGCTGTAAGATTTCAGTTACTCACGCGGCAACTGGTCACGCTGCAACAAAAAAACAAATTCATCTCCAGCGCTGGTTTCCAGCCAGGTAAACGGCAATCCCGGATAGGCTAGTTCCAATGCTGCGCGATTATGCCCGATTTCAACGACCAGGATTCCGTCGCCAGTTAAATGCTTGGCGGCCTGTTGTAGAATTTGGCGCGTTGCATCCAGTCCATCCGCACCGCTTGCCAGCGCATTTTCTGGCTCATGCCGGTACTCCTGAGGTAATTGCGCCATCGATTCGGCGTTGACATAGGGCGGATTACTGATAATTAGATCGTAGCGCTTCTTCTGTAACGCTGAGAATAGATTGGATTCCATCAGACCAACTCGTACTTCCAGTCCGTAATTCTGTATATTTTTGTGTGCTACAGCAAGCGCCTGAGCGGAAATGTCGGCGGCATCAATCGTGGCGTTGGGGAAGCTATGCGCCATCAAAATGGCGAGACAACCGGAGCCGGTGCAGAGATCGAGTGCGGTGGTTATGACATCCGGATCAATGATCCATGGGGATAGCTGTGTTTGCAGTAATTCGGCAATGAAAGAGCGTGGAATGATTACGCGCTCATCGACATAAAAGCTGTATTCACCGAGCCAAGCTTCATGCGTCAGATAAGCCGCAGGAATTCTGTCTTTAATGCGGCGCTCAATTATTTTTAGTACGTGATTGCTTTCGTCCGTTGTGATACGCGCGTCCAGAAACGATTCTAGTTGATCCAGTGGTAAATATAAGCTTTTCAGAATAAGATACGCCGCTTCATCATATGCATTCGCCGATCCATGGCCAAAATACAAACCGGCTTTGTTGAATTGGCTGACCGCGAAACGTAGCAAATCGCGGATGGTATGCAGTTGCGATTGAACTTGAGTGATCATGGGCATTAAATTAACCGAGAAGCTGAAATGTTCATGTAGAAGCAGTGGAAATAACTGGCTATATTGATGAAACTGCAATGTAGCATAAAAACTGAGATGTGAAAGAAGCTCACATGCTAATTATTCTGGATACATCATATTGAATATCGATACAGATAATTATTTCATGCAGGTTGCTTTGGAATTGGCGCAGCAAGCACAAGCGTGCGGTGAAGTTCCAGTCGGCGCTGTAGTAGTGCGGCATGGCGTCATAGTCGGGCGTGGTTTTAATCGTCCGATTTCTGTTGCCGACCCAACTGCACATGCTGAAATCATTGCAATGCGCGATGCCGCCAATCATATGGCTAATTACCGTTTGCCGGACTGTATGCTATATGTCACATTGGAGCCGTGCGTAATGTGCATCGGCGCGATTTTTCACGCTCGTATCCAACGCCTGGTCTATGCTGCAACGGATCCCAAAACCGGTGCCTGCGGCAGCGTTATGGATTTACCTGCGGAAACGCGATTGAATCATCACTTATTAGTTGATGCAGGAATCATGGCACCTGAGGCTGGCGCATTGTTAAAGCAGTTTTTTGCACAAAGGCGCAATGCAACGAAACGGAGTAAACATGAAAATTGATATCTATATCGCTACCCAGCAAATGGATGTAATGGATGAACAGGGGCAAATCGTCCGGCAATATCTCATTTCTTCGGCAAAGAACGGTACAGGGCAGGAAAATGGTAGCTTCTGTACACCGCTGGGGAAACACATCATTCGCGTTAAAATTGGCACTGGCCAACCTGTCAATAC
This sequence comes from Nitrosomonas sp., assembly GCF_022842015.1. Taxonomy (GTDB): domain Bacteria; phylum Pseudomonadota; class Gammaproteobacteria; order Burkholderiales; family Nitrosomonadaceae; genus Nitrosomonas. Next base: position 62,025 of record NZ_JALHQJ010000002.1, read on the forward strand.
GGTTTTTATTAAGCGACGTCCTACCGGTGAGATTTATTCACCGAGACTGGCTGCACAATTTCCTAAACGTGATTGGATTCTGACGCGTATTTTATGGCTATCCGGCTGTGAACGGGGTTTTAATCGACTGGGTTTGGTGGACACCATGCGTCGCTATATCTACATACATGGCACGCCGGATAGTGTGACGATGGGCAAGCCCGGATCTATCGGATGCATTCGCATGCGCAATAGCGATTTGGTGGAATTGTTTGATCTGGTGGGCATAGGAACACAGGTAGAGATAATTGCATAGAAAATAAATTGATTTTCCCTTAACATTCAGAATAAGCTATTGCAATTGGGAGGGAAAATGGAATCTCTATTAATCCTTAAAAGATTCAGATTTGCTCGCTGCATGTTTTTATTAGTCAGTTTGCTTTTATTTTCCACTCGGGTGGTCGCGGATGAATGGATTTATACCGTGAACGCAGGAGATAATCTCTGGAATATTTCCGAGCAGCACTTGATCAGTACGCAGTATGCAGCTCGTTTGCAGCAACTCAATAAAATATCTGATGCCTATACAATTCCTCTCGGCACCAAAATCAGAATGCCCGTTGCGTGGTCAAAAATACAAACTAGCGGAATTTATGCCCAAGTGATTCATGTGCATGGTAGCGTTCATGTAAAACGCAAGAATGCGACGGAAGTTCCCGCCGAAACAGGAATGAAGTTAAATACAGGCGATGAAGTGCGCAGCGAAAATGACTCCTTTGTCACCCTCAAGTTCTTCGATAACTCGCAACTCCGATTACAAGAAAATAGCCAGATTCGTATCAGCGAAATGAATGTGCTGGGTGACAACGGGTCGGTGGATACGCTCATCGAATTGCAGCAGGGTCGGACCGAGAGTGACGTGCCACAAAAACCAGGGATCGGTACCCGCTTTAGAATTAGAACACCATCTGCCGTCAGTTCCGTGAGAGGTACTGATTTTCGGGTTGGAACAGCAACCAAGGATGAGCATACGAGCAGTGAGGTGTTATCCGGTTTAGTGCAAGTCGAGGGTGAGAAAAAGGAAATTGCAGTTTCGGCGGGTTTTGGAACGATCACAGTACCCGGTGCGCCACCCGGTTCACCGGTTAAATTGTTGTCTGCGCCGGATTTGAGCAATACCCCTGTGCTCTATGAACGCTTACCTTTGGTGATTTCATTGAATCCGCTTGCGGGTGCTGTGACATATCGTGCCCAAATTGCTAATGATCAAAATTTCCAGAATTTATGGACTGAGTTTACTACAGACAAATTACCTTTCCGTGATGGTGATATTCCAGATGGCGACTACTGGCTGCGAGTTCGAGGCATTGATGCTGCCGGTATTGAAGGGCATGACGCCACGATAACTTTCACACTGAATGCTCGTCCGGAACCTCCTTTTATTATTGCGCCATTACCTGAAGGCATGGTTGACCCGGTCAAGCGCGAATTCCAATGGTCGATTCAGCCGGAAGCGGCGCATTACCGCGTTATGATTAGTCAGGACCCCGGATTCGCAACAACTGCGATGGATAACGTCGAAGTTACGAACAATACCTTCCGGTTGGCCGATCCTTTGCCGCCGGGCCATTATTTTTGGCGTATTGCATCGGTTTCCACGACTGAAGGTGTAGGGCCGTTTACAGATGCCATGTCATTCCGGATGCCCTTCCCAGGGCCAACTATGGAAGCAACAAAGTTCGATAAAACACAAATGACATTTGCATGGCGAGCCGGTGGCGAAGATCAAAGTTTTCATTTCCAGTTAGCACGCGACGAGACATTTAATCAAATTTTATACGATGAGAAAACCCCAGCAACCCAATTGACAGTTGCACGACCTGACGGAGGTCAATATTTCTTGCGTACGAAAACGATCGAAGCCGATGGTTATGAAGGGCCTTGGGGACCATCACAAAAAATCGATATCCCTTACGCTAATCCCTATTGGTTGTTGTTGCCATTCGCACCGCTGATTGATCTACTTTTATGATCCGGTGGGTAGATCGCGCATTTCGCAACACATTTGTTTTGCGTGCGATCCTGCTGATAACAAGTGTGGGATTGTTGTCCTTTTTTGCAGTATTAGAACGTATTGACGCAGTTATTTACGATCAAGTTTCCACTATACAATATTATCCACCGGATGATGATATTGTTATCGTTGCAATTGATGAGGAAAGCATAAAGACGCTAGGGCGTTGGCCTTGGTCAAGAAGTGTACATGCCGAATTAATCAAGCGATTAGAGAGTATTGGTAACCACTCAGTTGCGTTTGATCTGATATTCTCAGAACCACAAACCAACGACCCTGAGGCGGATCATTCCCTGGCAGCGGCTATCGCGTCTCATGGCATGATCATTCTCCCCGTTGCTCCAGTTGCTGATAAAAATAGAGAGTATGTTTATCTTGTTGAACCACTTCCTATCTATCGTCAGCATGCAAAGCTAGGTCACGTTGATATTGAACTGGATAGCGATGGTATAGCCCGACGGGTTTTTCTAACGGCCGGCATCGAAGAACCCAAGTGGCCAGCATTTGCGCTAACACTAGCTGCATCAGCTAACCAAAACATAGCAAACTGGATTAAAAGTTTTCCTGATGAAAATATTAACCCCTGGGGGCGCTGGGTGCGTTCACACGAAGTATTGATACCCTATGCCGGAAAATCCCGAAGTTTTCTACAAGTATCATATGCTCAGGTATTGTCGGATGATCAGATTTTAGCTAGCCTAAGAAACAAGATTATCATTGTTGGAATGACCGCGACCGGAATCGGAACCCGATTTGCCACACCTGTTTCTCCGATTAACCGTCGACCGATGAGTGGAGTAGAGTGGCATGCCAATGTTCTTTCCATGTTAATCCATGACCGCATGATTCTTCCGCTAGCTAACTATTCAGTTAGCTTAATTTCTGTAGCCTGGGTATTCGCCATATTATTCACACTCGGTACTTTTCAGCGAAACATCACGATACCATTGCTCCTTGCGCTAATTGGCTTTGGTTTGTGTGTTGTTTGGGGCGTTTTGCGATTTCTCCATATCTGGTTTCCTCCTGGTGCTGCATTGGTTGGAACGATAGCGATTTACCCTCTATTGAGTTGGCAACGCATTAACGAATTCATGCAATCACTCTTTTTTGCCAAAGCAGGTTCAAGCGCAGCTTTGGAATCTGTGGGGGATGGCGTTATAACGACCGATACGCGCAATCATATTATTTATATGAACAAAGGCGCTGAGCGGATCCTTGGCGTAACGCTCAATCAAACTCAAGGAGCATCGTTACTCAAACTGATGCATCTTAGTAAAATTCAGGATAGGACTGCTTTTACTGGGTTAATAGATTCAGAAATACCGATACCTGCATCCAGTATCGGTACTATCCAGTGCTATCTAAAAACTTCTGGTGGCGAGAAGCGCGCTGTGCGGATTACGCGCCATATGCTGCGTGATGAACATAAAGCGTTGATGGGGTTTTTATTTGCGCTTGCTGACATCACCGATACCATTGAATTGACAAGGCAAGTTGAATATCAAGCAAGTTACGATACATTGACCAACTTACCAAACCGGGCATTGCTGCTAAAGCGATTTGAAGCAATGACATCATCACCGCAAAAATACGGAAAAATTATTGCTGTATTTTTTGTTAGTTTAGACAATTTTAAAAAAATTAACGATGCATTAGGTCACCGCGCAGGCGACGAGCTGCTGAAAATGGTATCACAGCGACTCAGTAACATCATTTCAAATGCTGATTTTTTAGCACGCTGGGGAGGTGATGAATTTGTTCTTCTATTTAATGATGTGCATGAAAAAGATATTGCTGCGCAAAGAGCTCAAGAAGCTTTAGATTTAATCGAGCATCAATTTTTTCTGCATGACCAGGAAGTTTTTGTGACAGTCAGCATTGGTATTAGTTTTTTCTCTGAAGACGGGAAAGGCAATGAGATTGTTTTAGAACAAGCAAGTACTGCTATGCGTCGCATAAAAAATGAAGGTGGCAATAGTTTCGGATTTTATTCAACTGAGTCCTCTGTCGCTTGGACGCGCGATAGGCTTAAATTTGAGAAAGAATTACGCATTGCTTTAAATGAGGGTCATTTACAAGTGCTATACCAACCTATTGTTGATGTTCATCAACAAAGCATCGTGCGCATGGAAGCGTTGGTTCGTTGGCCTCATCCGACACGAGGATACCTATCACCGAGCGAATTTATTCCATTAGCAGAAAGCGTTGGATTAATGGAACAACTAGGGAGAGAAGTGTTAAAAACCGCATGCGTTGCAGCGTATAGACTTATTCAGAGCAGTAAGCCTATTCATGTATCAGTCAATGTGCATCCGCGTCAATTGCTGAATGAAAATTTCTTACCCACACTTTCTCGGGTTTTAACTGAAACCAAGCTACCAGCGACCTCACTAACACTCGAAATTACCGAGAGTGCTGTCGTTAGCGATATGGCACGTGCCGCGGTGATATTGCAGCAAATTAAAGGACTTGGTGTCCTCATTGCGCTTGATGATTTTGGTACCGGCTACTCTTCACTTACATTATTGCGTGAATTACCGATCGATATTCTGAAGATCGATAAGTCTTTTATCCGCGCACTAGATCAAAATATCAATGATTTAACTATTACGCAAGCGATTATCGGATTGGGAGCTAATTTAGGACTTACGATCATCGCCGAAGGCGTTGAGTCCGAGCGGCAAGCTCGGACTCTTCTGGAAAATCACTGTCACTTACAGCAGGGGTACTTTTTCAGCCGTCCAATACCTTATGAATCAATTCTACAGTTAGTAAATGAAGCAGATTTCTCAAGCTTGGTCTCGATTAAGCAATTATGTGCTATTGTGGGTTTGAAGTAATATTATTCACAGCACTGAAAGAATAATTTCCAAGGGTTGCCTCATAAATGTGTAGGATTTATTCGAATGTATTAATCGATTCATCGGCAACTGAGAACAATCCGCTAGTGCAAACCGATCAGAAATATTCTTAAGCAATGATGGCGATATTGCTTGCGAAGTTCCTCAGTGCAAGTGCAGTAACTTCGTTTTTAATACTACGCCACCAATCAACAAAATTTACGTCATCCGCGATCGTGCTAAAATCTCCTTCTAGCTCCGGATTACAATAGCGCTCGAATTTATCCACTTCTCGTTATGAAAAACAATTACCTTGAAAGAATACTGACCGCGCAGGTTTATGATGTGGCGATTGAGAGTCCGTTGGAGCTTGTCGCCAATTTATCTGCGCGGATCCATAATCAGGTGTTGTTGAAACGGGAGGATTTACAGCAGGTTTTCTCTTTTAAGTTGCGCGGCGCCTATAACAAGATGATCAAGCTGCCGCCTGCAGTGCGCAATCGCGGTGTGATTGCCGCTTCCGCGGGTAATCATGCGCAAGGGGTAGCATTGGCTGCCAAGAAACTCAATTGTTCCGCAACCATCGTGATGCCAGAAACGTCGCCACAGATCAAGGTGCATGCGGTCATGGCGCTGGGTGCCACGGTGACATTGAAAGGCGATTCATATAACGATGCATATGAGCACGCGGTACAACTAGCGAAGGAAGAACAAGCTACATTTGTGCATCCTTATGATGACCCGGATGTCATTGCCGGACAGGGAACGATCGGCATGGAAATTCTACGCCAGCATACCGGTACGATTCATGCTATTTTTGTGCCGATTGGTGGTGGCGGTTTGATCGCTGGGATTGCCGCGTATGTGAAACGGTTGTATCCGAAAATCAAGATTATCGGCGTTGAACCGGTGGATGCCGATGCCATGTACCGCTCGTTGCAGAGTGGCCGTCGTGTCAAACTGGCACAAGTGGGATTGTTTGCGGATGGTGTGGCGGTGCGGCATGTGGGCAAGGAAACCTTTCGTTTATGCCGCGAATTGGTCGACGAAGTGATTCTGGTTGATACTGATTCCATCTGCGCGGCGATCAAAGATGTATTTGAAGATACGCGCACGATTATGGAGCCATCCGGCGCGCTTTCAATTGCCGGTATCAAGGCGTATGTTGCACGTGAGAAAATCATGCATAAAACGCTGGTTGCAATCGCGTCCGGTGCCAATATGAATTTTGACCGTCTGCGGCATATTTCCGAACGAGCGGAAATTGGTGAGCAACGTGAAGCCGTGATATCAGTGACGATTCCGGAACAACCTGGCAGTTTCAAAAAATTCTGTAATTTGCTTGGCGCCAAAAGCATTACTGAATTTAATTACCGCTATGCTGATTCGAAAGTGGCGCATATTTTTGTTGGCGTATCGGTACGCAATCAGGAGGAAACTCAAAAGCTGATCAGCGAATTGAAGCAAAGCGGTCTGGCGACCGAAGACCTGAGCAGTAATGAAATGGCCAAATTGCATATCCGACATTTGGTTGGCGGGCGGGCTCGCGAAGTCAAAAACGAGATTTTGTATCGTTTTGAATTTCCCGATCGTCCTGGCGCATTGATGAATTTCCTGAACAGCATGAGCCATAACTGGAACATCAGTTTATTCCACTATCGTAATCATGGCGCCGACTATGGCCGCGTGTTGATCGGCATCCAAGTGCCTCCCGCAGAAAAATCTGACTTCAACGCTTTCCTGGATCAATTGGGCTATCGCTATTGGGACGAAACCAAGAATCCGGCGTATAGATTATTCCTCGCATAATCGATCCACAATCCCACATCTAAAAGACCTTGTTTTCCAGGTCTTATTCTGTTTTTGATCACATACTCCTGCGGTTAAGCTAGCAGCTGACATCGGTTATGCCGGATGATTTTGCCGTCAATGCGCTTGAATATTCAGGCAAGCTGAACTTAAAGCAGGAGAAAACAATGGAAAATAATTTTTCTAAATTTGGATTAACAACCAGTCTGGTTGCGATAGGAAAGAAGCTGCCGGTTATCGTGCTGCCAGCGAAAAAAAATGTTTCGAAAAAAAACACCTTGCTCAACCATAGCTGGATACTGGGCGGCATCGTGATGTTTTTCACAGCGCTGCTACTGAGTACACTGATTTTCAGTGTACAGCAAGCCAGAAACAATATGCTACAACCAGAACTTGTTTCACAGTTACAGTTGCAGCATTTACGTGTATCCAATGCCGCCCAGCAAATAATCACCGGCAATGTATCAGCTTTTACACCATTGCAAGATGGCCAGAATCAACTGAATCGATATATTATGCTGTTATTGCAAGGTGGTTTGTATCATGGCAAGACCATCTCTGCCGTTGCAGACGCATCGTCGCAGAGTTTGGATGCCTATCTTAAAAACTGGCAAATTGAGGAAGGAAATATCCATCTGATTTTGAGTCAGCAAGAATCGCTGTTGCAACTCATTAGCAGTATCAAAGCGATCCATATTGCGCATAGTCAACTGAACAGGCGTAGTGAAGAATTGATCAGCCGTATGGTGCAAATTGGCAATCTGTCGAATGAAGTACGTACGGTGGAAGTCATAAGAATGCATGCACGCAACGTCGCGAGAAATGTGAAAACGTTACTGCCAATCGAATTTCCACTGGCAGAAGTTACTGCGCAATTGACACAGGATCATGCACATATTTCGGCGATTACGCACGCGTTAAGCCAAGGCGAGAACGGTTTGGGCGTAGCTTCAAGTCGGGATGAAATGATTCAGGACCTGATTTCGCATGTTTATGCATTGGTGAGAAGGCTCGATGATCACCTGCATGTGATACAGAAAGAGATTTCTACAGCAGCAACGGTACAGTTGGCTATTGATGAGATGGTAAGCAAGAGTGATGTAATGCTGGATATCTCGCGCGAATTGGGCGATCAGATTCAGGAGCAAATCTCGCACAAGATATCGCGTCTAAATAGACTGATGGTGATGCTCGGTACTTGTGTGTTGCTTGCGTTGATCTTTTTTATCCGGACAGTGCGTCAGAATGCGCGCTATCAAGATTTAGCCAGCCGCAACGAAGTGGCCAAAACACAAAAAGCCATTGTGAATTTGCTGGATAACATGAAAAGAATTGCTGACGGCGATTTAACGGTTCGCACCGATATCACTAACCGCACAACCGGTGCCATTGCCGATGCCATCAATTGTACGATTGAGGAGTTGCATACCCTGGTGGAGCAGGTTAATCAAGCCAGTGCATTAGTGGTGAGAGCATCCAATCAGGCACAACAAGTTTCATCCGGGTTATTAGCTGCTGCACAACATCAAACGGAAAAAATCGAACAGACAACGATTGCGGTTTTAGGCATGACCGAATCGATCAGCGAAATATCGGATATGGCGATGGAATCCGCAAGAGTGGCGAAACAATCGTTGGCAACGGCGGAAAAAGGCACATCGGCAGTGCGTGAATCGATTGCCGGAATGAATGAGATTCGTACCTATATTCAGGATACCTCAAAGCGGATTAAGCGCCTGGGTGAAAGTTCACAGGAAATTGGCGAGATTGTCGCATTGATTACTGATATCACCGACCAAACCAATGTGCTGGCTTTGAATGCGGCGCTGCAAGCTACTGCCGCCGGTGAGGCGGGACATGGTTTTACTGTGATCGCGCAGGAGGTTCAACGCCTTGCTGAACGGTCAACGGAAGCCAGCAAGCAAATCAGCGAATTGATCGTTACGATTCAAGGTGACACCCAGGACGCTATCGCTGCGATGGAGCGCAGTACACTGGGTGTGGCAAAAGGCGCAAAGCGCTCCGATGCGGCCGGAAGGTCCTTGGAGGAGATCGAACAAGTATCCAAGCAGCTCGCTCATTTAGTATCGAATATTTTTGATGTGACTAATGCGCAAACACGAGCAGCACACAAGGTGGTTGCCAATATGGAAGAAATTCTTCATATTACCCGACAGAATACCCAAGGAACCCTGAAAACTACCGGATCGATTAAACAGATTACTGGATTTGCATCAGAGCTGAAAGCATCGGTGTCTAATTTCAAGGTATGAGGGTATTTTCGGTCTCACTATGAATTGATGGGTACGGAAAAATGAGCGCTCAACCTAAACTTAACATTTCGGCAATTATTGGCATTAAGGATGGAATTTATCAGGTATTTGCATTGATAGATCAGAATCTGGAGATGTATAGCCAGCATCCCGATAATGACAAGCTGATCAAAGACTGCCGAAATTATATCCATCAGCTGGATGGCTTGTTGGAGATGCTAGATCTGACAAGCGTCACCATCGTCACGGAAAAAATGGAGCAAGTAGTTGATGCGCTGATTTATAAGAAAATTGAACTGATCCCGTCGGTTATTGTTGCGCTGAAACAATCCACCAAAGCTTTATTGTTCTATCTCAACGAACTCATCGATGGTGCCGAAGAAAATGCGTTGCGATTGTTCCCAGTTTATCGCTCGTTAATGCAAGTGTATGGTTTCGAGAATGCACCCGAAAGTGATTTGTTTTTCCCGCGATTAATCGTGGATCCAGTGCTAAAAGACCCAGCTGCGCATATTGATGTCATATCCGCCAAAACCTTGGGCAAGCAGTTGGGCGCCGAATATCAGGCAGGTTTGCTGAAGTGGTTGCGTGATCCTTCGAATCAACAGGGTTTGCAACAAATGGCAGCAGCCGTGAATCAGATCGAGGCATTTGCTGGAACGGCAGAGCAACGTATTTTTTGGTGGGTGACGGCTGGTTTCTTGGAAGATTTGCTGTTTTTGGATGGCAGTCAAATTGACCTCATGACCCGGAGGTTGTGCGGGAAGATTGAGCAAGCGATTCGTCACTTGGCTGCTGGAACATTGGGTAACACGGCGGTGTTAATGCGGGAATTGTTGTATCACCTTATTCATAGCGAATCGACCGGACAGCGTATTGATGATATCAAGCGCAGCTTTGCTTGGCCAAGCCTCTCAGCCACCGATGCGCTGACATTTGAGCAGTCGGAGTTTCTAAATCCATTATTGGAAAGATTGCGCGGTACATTGATGCAAGCCAATGATATTTGGCGAGAGTTTTGTGCGGGGCATCAAGAGAGCTTGGTTGCTCTGTCAGAGTATCTTGATTGGCTCTTGCACCAAGCGCGGCAAACGGAGTGTGCACCGTTAATCAAGCTGATCGAAGCAATGAGTGATACCGCCGCGTATTTGCATGCACAGCCGCAAGATATGGACGAGGAATTGGCCATGGAAATGGCTACTGCTTTATTGATGATTGAGAGCATCCTCGATGATTTTTACAAATTGTCGCCAGGACTGCCACGCCAGATTGATATTCTGGTTTCTCGTTTGCATAGTGTTACTGCCGGTGATGTCAACATTAACGAATTGCCAGTGGTTCCTTTCTTTGACGCGTTAGAAAGTAGCACGCAGGACAAAGAGTTACTGGCGCAAGTTGCCCAAGAAATGCTGACCAATCTTGCGCAAATCGAGAGTATTCTGGATAAATTCTTTTTTGAGCCAAGCGAACGATCCGGACTAGCTTTGCTTTCAGGCTTATTCAAGCAAGTTTCAGGTGCTTTGGTTATGCTGGAATTGGATCGTGCCCAAACGTTATTGAAGCTTTGTCAGAATCTGATTGAGAAACTGTTGCAGCCAGATTATGTAATCATTGAATCAGAACAGATTTTGCTTGTGGATGGATTAAGTAGCCTAGGTTTCTTTATTGAAGCACTGAGAAGTGGGCAGCCCGATAGTATCCAGATTGTCGAGGAAGCGCTTGCATTATTCCAAATGGCGGCAATGCGCCGCACTAGAGCATCGCAATCGACACCAGCAATACAAATTCCGCCTGTCAACGAAGCACAATTGGAAACAGTGTGCAGTGAAGTGGCAAGCGAAGATGTTGACTCGGAGTTGCTCGAAATTTTCCTTGAAGAAGCGGATCAGGTGTTGGCGGAACTCAGTAATGATCTGCAGAGGTGTCGCATTGGTGCCTATGATCATGACGCGCTCACCAGTTTGCAACGTGGATTTCATACACTTAAAGGCAGTGGCCGCATGGTCAAGCTGGAGGAAATGAGTGATGTCGCGTGGAATCTGGAGCAAGTGCTGAATCATTGGTTGAATGAGCAAATACCGGTTAGCGATCAATTAGTAGACTTGATTACCCGTGCACGCCAAGCATATACCGGATGGTGCGGAGATTTGCGCGAACAGGGCACTACCCATGTTGATGCCAAAGAATTGTTACTGACAGTAAAAGAATTGCTGGCTCAACAAGCTGAAGCTGAGGTCATTGGCTTTGCTGTCAATGCCGATGGACCTGCAGTGAAATTCGAAGAAGTGGTGGCATTGCCGGAGTCATCATTGCTCTCCACGTCAGTCGAATCTGTGCCGCTTTTCGATGTCGTCGATCAGATCAACCCGGAACTGCTGCAAGCATTCCTTGAGGAAACTTATGACATCATTCCGCAAGTTGGCAGCAAATTACGGGCTTGGCGCATGTTGCCGGGGGATGACGATATTCACCGTGCGATGTTACGGTTATTGCATACCCTGAAGGGCAGTGCCCGCATGACGGGAGCTGTAGTGCTGGGCGACTTGATTCATGCTATGGAAAGCCATGTCGAAACGGCTTTCCATGAGCATAATATGTCGGATTCTGCGCTGGATCAGCTAGAAAATGAATTTGACATCATCAGTAGCCAGATTGAACAGCTGCAAAATATGGGAACTCCAGTGGTCTTGGAGCAAGTTGATATCAATAGTGCAGCGGATACATCAGCACAAAATCAGGTCCCGCCTGAGAAAACTGAGCTACTTCAATCCAAGGCTATTTTACGCATCAATTCTGAGCTTATTGATCGACTGATGAATGATTCCGGTGAAGCCAGTATTCTGCGATCTAAAGTTGAGGCGCAATTAAACAATTTCAAACAGTCTTTGCAGGATCTTGCCGAGAGCACACATCGTTTACATGATCAGTTGCGCGAAGTGGAAATTCAGGCGGAAACTCAAATGCAATCGCACCTCGCGCAACAACTTGAAAACGAACACACGTTTGATCCGCTCGAATTCGATCGCTTCTCCCGCTTGCAGGAATTGACGCGACTGATGGCGGAGAGTGTTGATGACATAATCACCGTACAAAAAAGCTTACGTACGACACATCATGCCGCTGAAGAATCCGTTGCGCAGCAATCTGTTATCAACCACCAGTTGCAACAATCCTTGCTGCAGATTCGTACCATACCGTTTAGCAATTATGCCGAGCGTTATTACCGCATCGCCAGGCAAGTGGCCGAGGATATGGGGAAAGTAGTTCTTCTGGAAATTCTCGGCGCGGAAGTTGAGGTTGACCGCAATGTGCTAGAGAAAATTAACCCCCCGCTCGAACACCTGCTACGTAATGCCATTGCGCATGGCATCGAAGAATCGGAGCAGAGACAGCAAGCAGGCAAGCCAGATAGCGGGAAAATAACCCTGCAATTGCGTCAGGAAGGCAATGAAGTGATCATTACACTCAGTGACGATGGCCGTGGCCTGAACCTTCCACGCATCCGGGAGGAAGCGCAGCGGCTTGGATTGGTTCAGGAAAAGGAAGCTCTTGACGACGATACCACCATGTCATTGATTTTCGCGCAAGGTTTGTCAACCATCGATTCCATCACCGAAATTGCCGGCCGCGGCATTGGGCTGGATATCGTCCAGAATGAAATTTTGATGCTGAACGGCCGTATCAGCGTCGATTCCGTTCTTCATCAAGGCACAAGCTTCACGATCTATCTACCACTTACGCTGTCTGTGGCACAGACATTCATGATCCGTTCCGGAAAACAAACCTATGCGATTCCGGCTTTCATTGTGGAGCATCATCGGGAATTTGATCACGATGCATTAAAGAAAATCTATCAGGAACGCTGCGTTGAATTTAACGGAAAGAAATATCCATTTTCCCATCTATCGCAGCTATTGGGCGAATCCGATCATGGCCCGGAGATTGCGCAACACAATCCAGTGTTATTTCTGCATAGCGGTACCCAATATTTGGCAATTCAAGCTGACGAATTTCTAGGCGATACCGAAGTAGTCATCAAAACTACCGGTTCGCAGCTTGCTCAAGCGCCAGGTATCGAAGGCGCCACCATTACCGGCGATGGTGAAATTATTCTGATCCTGAATCCCGTCAAATTGATGCAACGCAGCGATGTGCAAAAGGCACTCAGCACACCGGCACCCGAATTGACTCCCGCCACACACAAAAAATCAGTTAAATCACCTACTATCATGGTAGTGGACGATTCACTGACCGTGCGCAAAGTAACCTGTCGTCTTTTGGAACGTGAAGGCTGCGACGTGGTAATTGCGAAGAATGGTATCGAAGCGATCGAAAGTCTTCAGGAAATCATCCCTGACGTCATGCTGCTTGATTTGGAAATGCCTAAAATGAATGGTTTTGAATTGATCGAAAAGGTGCGTGCGAATCCGGAAACAGCCCATATTCCGATGATCATCATCTCCTCACGAACCGCTGAGAAACATCGTAAGATTGCCAAGGATTTAGGCGTACATATATTTCTTGGCAAGCCTTACAAAGAAGAAGAATTGTTAAATCATTTATCGGAATTTCTAAAAAAATAACCTAAGATTTATTCGTGGAGCCGCCGATTAATCTGGCGGCACTTGGTTGACTCTATTGTTTAGGTGTCACAGGCTCTGTTTTCGGCGTTGATTGCACTTCTGTCACAAAAATTTCAACGCGACGATTTTCCGCTCTGTTTTCTGGTGTGTTATTTTCAACCATGGGTTCGCGAGAGCCGTGACCATCAATTTGAATGCGGTTGATGGATACGCCTCGGCTTACCAGGTAATCGCGCGTGCTGGCGGCCCGGTTAACCGATAACGGATTATTGATTGTATCGCTGCCGGTGTTGTCAGTGTGCCCAATGATCTTGACAGTCGTATCTTTATTACTGATGAGGGTTGTTGCGAAATTATCGAGAATGGGTCTGAAACCTGGTTTGATGTCAGCCCGACCGGTATCAAATGATATATCGCTGGGAATATTCAGCTTGAGACGATTGTCTTCGGTTTGCGTGACTTGTACGCCAGTGCCTGCGGTGGCTGTCTCCATTTCCCTTTTTTGCTCTTCCATGCGTTGTGACCACATATAACCGGCACCCGCGCCAAGCAGAGCTCCTGAGCTTGCTCCAATGGCAGCGCCTTTTCCACCACCAATAAGCGCCCCAATCGCAGCCCCTGTACCTGCACCAATCACGGTTCCCTGTGCTGTGCCACGTTGCGTATCCGTCATGGTTGCGCAACCGGTCAACGCCAGGATTATGGTTGTAACGATAAGAGTTGTAAGAGTTTTCATTTGTATCTCCTTTTTATGTTATTTCGCTGTGCTATAGCAAAAGCAAATTTCAGATGACTATGACTACAGGATCTGGCGGATAAAACCATCTATCCTGATATTGCCATAGGCAAAGTGAATAGCGTATTAGTAAATACGATGAGATTGTACATGGAAATCCAAATAAGCTCTTAAATCGGACCATTGCTGCCACATTTCTGACTGAGTCGCATCCGCTTTTATGCTAAATGCTGTGCTTGCGGAATTTTGATTTCTTCTAAACAGGAATTTGTTCCGAGCGAGGTTGCGGCAAATGTGATATTGATTTTATCAGGCTCTGATATGCGCGATAGTTGATGAATAAAAGCGATATATTCCGCATGGGATTGGAAATTCTTGCTGGCATCAGTAGTAGCAAATTGAATACGCCAGCATAGTTGATATTGATCCGATACCGATAATGCCCAGCCTGCGAAAACTTGACGTACGCCGGGAATTGAACTTAATGTTTCTCGGCCCTGTTCGATTAAGGCATAAATTTGTTGCAAGTAGCGCTTCTGGACATTGTAAACAATAGTTTGTTCTACAGGTTGCCAAGCGCGACATTGGATTAGTACTTCTGCGGCACGGCCAGCCGAACCCCAGCGATGCATGTATAGGCTGATTTGTTCAAGGAGGTTATTCTTAACATCTTGCATCGCTTCGATATAACCTTTTTTAGTGCGTGATTGAACGTTGGAGCGAATGGTGGCAGCAGCAATATCGGAAAGCTCTGTGTAGCAGTTGATTTTAGCAATACCATTTAAAATTACCTTATGGTATTGATCCTCGATTAATCCGCTACCGCCATGCAACACCAACGGAATCCCAAGTTCATCATTAATCCGTTTTAAGCGTTTGAAGTCCAGTTTGGTTCGACTGTTCTGACGACCATGGACAGTGCCAATGGAAACAGCTAAAGAATCAACGTGAGTACGATCAATATACACTTTGGCTTCTTCAGCCGAAGTATAAATAACCTCACCTAAGTGGTTGATGGCATTTTCACCTTCCGTGCCGCCGACAAAACCAAGCATTCCTTCAATCGCGGCGCCACATGCGTGAGCCGTTTCTGCCGCATGGCTGGTTTGGGCTATATTCACAGTAAATGCTTGCGAAGATACATCCAGCATGACGCTATTGCAGCCCAAATTAATTGCCTCTACGATGGATTCGTGCTGTTTTGCGTGATCAAAGTGGATTGCAACCGGAACTTTAGCCTGATGTGCTGCGCGTTCAATTGCCGGTAGGATTAATCTGAAGTCATGCTGGCCGAAAAGCGGCTCGGAAAGATTGAGGATGACAGGTGAACGGCAGAATTCCGCCGCTGTGATAATCGCTTCCAGAAAATCCAGACTTACCAATCCAAAACCACCAATTGCGTAGTTATTCTGATAAGCATGATGCAACATATCGCGCATATCTACGAGTGGCATTTATATCCTCTGTTTAAGGGGTGTACATTTATCTTAAATCAATCGTGAGTGTTTCGAGCGCTGCGTTCAAATCATCCAGAGCAGATCCCATTATAAGACCGGCACAACTATGATATAGCCATAACTCACAGGCAATGGGCCGGTGTAGATTATTACGTCCATGAATCTTGAAATCACGCCATGCCAGAACAGGCTGATCCTCTGCATTACTGTCGACACATAACCACTCGGTACTATCCAAAATGACTTCTAATCCACGATGCTGCTGCAATGTGACGCGCAGCGGATGTCCTAACCGAAGTAGCGCAAGACGCCCGCGGTTATAACAAGCCGCATCTATTTTTTTTGGAAAAATGCGCCAGGGTCGAGTTAGCGTTTCCATCTTTGTCAAGATTTTGTTCCAAATTTTTATCAGTCTGTTTTCTTGGTCTTGGGCTTATTATCAGGCGACCCTTCAAGAAAAACGCGACTGGCAAGTATATCTTCCGCTTCAAGTGTAATAAGATCATTTTTGGACAATGATTTCTTGGTTCCTGAAAATAAACGGTTTGCCTGACGCAATCGAGCACGATCAAGAGCATTACGAACCGAGCGAGCATTGGCAAAATGCCCCGATTTCATCCGCAAGCGAATATATTTTCCAAAAGCCTCTTCACCGGCTTTGCTGAAACAGTAATTCTGGCTTTCTAACATCAATTTCGCGATCGAAACCAGTTCATCTGCACCGTAATCAGGAAAGTCAATGTGGTGCGCGACACGCGAGCGCATGCCGGGGTTGCTATGGAAGAATTTATCCATGCGATCCTTATAACCTGCCAAGATGACGACCAAGTCGTCGCGGTTATTTTCCATCGTTTGCAGCAGAATTTCTATGGATTCTGCGCCGTAATCGCGTTCGTTCTCTGGTTTATAAAGATAATAAGCCTCATCGATGAAAAGTACACCCCCCATCGCTTTTTTTATCACTTCTTTTGTTTTGGGGGCGGTATGCCCGATATATTGACCGACTAGATCATCTCGAGTCACTGAGACTAAGTGTCCCTCACGCACATAGCCCAAGCGGTGCAAGATTTCCGCCATGCGAAGAGCTACTGTCGTTTTCCCAGTACCAGGATTTCCAGTAAAACACATATGTAAACTAGGGGCGCCCGCAGATAATCCCAGTTGTTTGCGAACACGATCGACCAGCAGCAATGATGCAGTCTCACGAATACGAGTCTTCACAGGGATTAAGCCAATCAACTCACGATCCAGTTTGTCCAGCACTTCCTGGATATTCGTATTGCGGAACTCTGCATCCAAATCAATTGATGGGTCTTTAGATGAAGTTAAGTTTTTAGATTGCTTAGGCATGTTTGATCACTCATTGAGGTCTCATGGGATTAATACTGTGATATATACATCAATATTAATTAATTCTTTAAGATGACTTCGATTTAATGCTATCACATTTGCTTTGTTAACTAATTTCTCTCTCTCCTGACGAAGAGAGAGAAATTTTATTTTTACTGCTAGTAGCGCTCGGCTTCCGGTTTATCGGTCGCATAGGAATGAATGGTATAACTAACACTCCGTCCAGCACCTTCTTGACGTACTAAACTAAACCCTGGCTCTTTCTTGGGTCTGTTGACAATATAAGACATGGTTGGGCTCTCTACTCCGCGTGTCGAGTTAAATGCAGTCACGCGAATATAGTGGTTTGGAAAAGTTTTACGGCAACTATTAATTTCCAGCAAAATTCCTGCTGGATCCTTCAAATCAAACATTGGATTGCCAAACATTTCCCAATAAGTATTGCGTGGATGAGGATCGTCAGTATATTCAATCCCGATGGCCCAGCCATTTTTCAGTGCGTACTTGAGCTGTGCCGAGATTTGCTTGTCGGTCAGCGGGGGCAGGAAAGAGAATTGCCCCTGTGTAACTATATTACCTTGATTGGTCATCATAATTGCTTCTCCTGAAAAGATTAAACGTTTGCAGTTGTGGAAGGCACAAAGTCAGCGGTATCTGTGGAGTCGTAGTTAAAGGTGATATCTTTCCACGTATCCAATGCTTGTTTGAGCGGCGTGCACCATTTCGCAGCATCTGCAAGAATTTGTGGGCCTTCTTTTACGTAGTCCCGACCTTCATTGCGTGCCATAACCATAGCTTCGAGTGCTACACGGTTTGCTACTGCACCAGCCTGAATGCCTTGAGGGTGTCCAATCGTACCGCCACCGAACTGCAGTATCACATCTTCGCCGAGATAATCGAGCAACTGATGCATCTGGCCTGCATGGATACCACCTGAAGCAACTGGCATACATTTATTCAATGATGCCCAGTCTTGATCAAAGAATAATCCATGTTCCAGACTTTTTTCAGTATTTGTTTCACGTAAGGTATCGTAGAAACCCTTGATCATAAGTGGATCGCCCTCAAGCTTACCAACAACTGTGCCTGCGTGGATATGATCGACACCTGCCATACGCATCCACTTACAGATTACACGGAAATTCATGCCATGATTTTTTTGACGTGAATAAGTTGAATTACCCGCGCGATGCAAATGCAATATCATGTCGTTTCTGCGTGCCCATTTTGCCATTGATTGAATCGCGGTATAACCGATCACCAAATCGATCATGATAATGACTGAGCCTAGAGATTTTGCAAATTCAGCTCTTTCATACATGTCTTCCATGGTGCCGGCGGTAACATTCAAATAATGTCCTTTGACTTCTCCGGTGGCAGCAGATGCTTTATTCACTGCTTCCATGCAATACAGAAAACGATCGCGCCAATGCATAAAAGGTTGTGAATTAATATTCTCATCATCTTTCATGAAATCCAGGCCGCCTTTGAGTCCTTCGTAAACCACGCGGCCATAGTTCCTGCCTGAGAGACCTAGCTTCGGTTTAGTGGTGGCGCCAAGTAATGGACGACCGAATTTATCCAAGCGTTCACGCTCAACCACAATGCCTGTTGCAGGACCTTGGAAAGTTTTCAGGTAAGCCACAGGAATGCGCATATCTTCAAGACGCAGTGCTTTGACTGCTTTGAAACCAAATACGTTACCAATAATGGAGGCGGTTAAGTTTGCGATCGAACCTTCTTCGAATAAATCAATATCATAGGCGATATAAGCAAAGTATTGTGCTTCGTTATCAGTACCCGGACCTGTATTTGGAACCAGCTCAGACTTATATGCTTTAGCACGATAAAGCTCACAAGCGGTTAGTCGGTCTGTCCATACTACGGTCCAGGTCGCGGTGGAAGATTCGCCAGCAACTGCAGCTGCAGCTTCTTCATGATCCACACCGGGTTGTGGTGTAATACGAAACATGGCGATAATATCCGTGTCTTTGGGTACATAAGCAGGTTCCCAATAACCCATTTTTTTATACGGAATAACCCCTGATTGGTAACGCTCTTTACCTTCTTTCATCGTTTGTGAAGCCATAATATTCTCCAAGTAATTTATAAAAAACCGCGCTATATACTTCTAGTTAGGAGGTGTGCTAACAGCGGGTCAGATATAGTGTAGAATCGCTAAATGATAAATAACAATCAATTGTTTCGATAGTTATAATAGACTTTTATCTATACATTACATAGAAATACGGGAGGCTTCATGCGTCATAGCACGTTACGACAACTTGAGGTTTTTGAGGCAATTGCTCGATTGAAGAGTTTTACCCGAGCGGCTGAGGAATTATTTCTGACACAACCGACAGTATCGATGCAAATCAAGAAATTGACCGAAGATATTGGTTTGCCTTTGTTTGAGCAAGTCGGCAAAAAAATCTATCTGACCGATGCGGGAGAAGAGTTATATCAAACCTGTCTGGGTATTTTTGACCATCTCTCCCGTTTCGAGATGATTGCTTCCGACATGAAAGGGCTGAAATCAGGGAAACTTCGGCTCGCGGTTGTGACCACTGCAAAATACTTCGTGCCGCGATTATTGGGCATGTTTTGCCAGAAATACCCTGGCATTGACGTTGCACTGAAAGTGACGAATCGCGAGCATATCCTAGAGCGATTAACAGGTAATCAAGATGATCTCTATATCCTGGGCCAAATTCCAGATGCCGTTGATGCGGTGGCGGAAATTTTTTTGGATAATCCATTGGTCGTTTTGGCGTCTGCAGACCATCCATTGGCAACTAAAAAAAAGATCCCTATCAAGCGCATTTGTGATGAACCCTTTATTATGCGAGAGCCAGGTTCCGGAACAAGAATTGCGACCGAGCTTTTTTTCTCCAAGTATAATAAAAAACTGAAGGTGCGCATGGAGTTAGGTAGCAACGAAGCGATTAAGCAAACCGTCGCAGGCCGACTGGGTATTGCCGTATTGTCGCAACATACGCTGGCGCTTGATGCGCAGATAGGGCAACTAGCAATATTGGATGTTGAAGGGTTTCCGATTGAACGTCATTGGTACTTTGCTTATTCCTCCGGCAAGCAGTTGTCGATTGTGGCACAGACATTCTTGAGCTATTTACGGCAGGCTGACAATTTGCTCGATAATTTGACATGTCGCCACGTGACTTCTGGACATTGCCCGTTACTAAAAAATGAGACAAACGTAGGGTCCGGTGGATCGCGTCAGCGTAATTGAAAGATTACTCATTCATATTCATATATTTGTTGATAGGAGCTTCACAATGACACAATATATTGCCTGGTTTGATCAATTGACGATAAAAGATGTAGGCTTGGTGGGCGGTAAGAATGCCTCTCTGGGAGAAATGATCAGTCATCTTGCACAAGCAGGTGTTAATGTGCCGACAGGCTTTGCTACTACGACCGAAGCGTACCGTGAATTTTTGGCCACTAATGGATTGGCTGACCGTATCAATCATTTGCTGAACGAACTGGATGTTGATGACATTAGTGCGTTGACTGCCGCAGGCGGAGCTATTCGCGGCTGGTTGCTGGATGCCACGTTGCCAGCTTCTGTTTCACAGGCAGTGGCGCAAGCTTACGAAAAACTGGTTACGGGTGACGCAAATCGCGATGAGGTTTCATTTGCTGTGCGTTCTTCAGCGACCGCCGAGGACTTGGCCGATGCCTCTTTTGCCGGCCAGCAGGAGACATTGCTAAATGTTCGCGGACTGGACCAAATCATGGTAGCAATCAAGATTGTGTTTGCTTCACTATATAACGATCGAGCGATTGCGTATCGTGTGCATCAGAATTTTGCTCACGACAAGGTGTATTTATCTGCCGGAATTCAGAAAATGGTGCGTAGCGACCTGGGTGCGAGCGGCGTGATGTTTACCTTAGATACTGAATCCGGTTTTCGCGATACAGTTTTCATCACGTCAGCGTATGGGCTGGGTGAAACCATCGTGCAGGGCACTGTCAATCCGGATGAGTTCTATGTCTACAAGCGTGGACTCGCAGCCGGTAAGCCAGCTATTCTATCGCGACGTCTAGGCACCAAAGCGATAGAAATGATTTATGGCGATAATAAAGGTGCGGCAGACTCATTCACGTTGACGCGCAATGTCGAAAATAAGCGCCAAACGCGTTTTTCTCTATCGGACGCACAAGTGGAAGCATTGGCGCGTCAAGCCGTGATCATCGAGCAACATTATGGTCGTCCGATGGATATCGAATGGGCATTAGACGGACTGGATGAGCAGTTGTACATTGTGCAGGCCCGTCCGGAAACCGTAGAAAGCCGATCCACAACGGTTCTTGATCGATACCAACTCAATGGCAAAGGAACGGTATTAGCCGAAGGCCGGTCGATTGGGAGCAAGATCGGTCAGGGAACAGCGCGTCTGATCGTAGGGATCGATCAGATGCATGTCATACAGCCGGGCGATGTCCTCGTGACGGATATGACCGATCCTGATTGGGAGCCAATCATGAAACGCGCATCGGCAATTGTGACCAACCGTGGCGGGCGCACCTGCCATGCGGCGATTATCGCCAGGGAAATGGGTATTCCGGCGGTGGTCGGTTGTGGCGATGCAACCGAGTCGATCAAAGACGGAGTGAATGTAACGGTTTCCTGCGCGGAAGGCGATGCCGGATTTGTCTATGAAGGTTTACTGCCATTCGAACATACCACATCCGATACCGGCCAGTTGCCGGATTTGCCGGTCAAAATGATGCTGAATGTAGGCAATCCTTCTCACGCTTTCTCTTTCTCGCGCATGCCAAATCAAGGCGTTGGATTGGCCCGATTGGAATTTGTCATCAATAACATGATCGGTATACACCCCAAGGCGTTGTTGGAATTCGATCGATTACCCAATGATTTGAAACTGAAAATCAGCAACCGTATTGCGGGTTATCAAAGCCCCATTGGCTTTTATGTCGGAAAATTGGTCGAGGGCATTGCTACGCTAGCAGCGGCATTTTATCCACATACGGTGATTGTTCGTACGTCCGACTTCAAATCAAATGAGTATGCGAATCTGGTCGCAGGAGATCTTTACGAGCCCCACGAAGAAAACCCGATGATCGGTTTTCGCGGTGCCTCACGTTATGTGTCGGATGCTTTCCGTGATTGTTTTGAGCTCGAATGCCAGGCATTACGCAAAGTACGTGATGAAATGGGTTTGACCAATGTCGAGATCATGATTCCGTTTTGTCGCACGCTGGAAGAAGCCGAACAAGTAACTTCGTTGCTTGCTGAACAAGGATTGGTACGAGGCCAGAATGGTTTGCGGTTGATCATGATGTGCGAGATTCCTTCCAATGCAGTATTGGCGGAAGAGTTTTTGCAGTTCTTTGATGGTTTTTCCATCGGTTCCAATGATATGACGCAATTGACACTGGGAATTGATCGCGATTCAAGTCTAGTTTCTCATGTGTTTGACGAACGCAATCCGGCGGTCAAGAAACTGCTGAAAATGGCCATCGATGCTTGCCATAAGCAAGGGAAGTATATCGGCATCTGCGGCCAAGGTCCTTCTGATTTTCCGGATTTTGCCGCCTGGCTTTTTGAGCAGGGCATCAGCAGTTTATCGCTGAACCCCGATTCGGTCATGCAAACCTGGCTTGATTTGGCAAAACTGGACAAATAATGACGCAGCAAAAACGTACCGTTTTCTACTTATCCGACCGTACTGGCATCACGGCGGAAACGCTTGGACACAGCCTGCTCACGCAATTTGACGGCATCCAATGGAGCATTGTCAACATGCCGTTTCTGGACGATATCGAACAAGCCAGAACTGTATTAACGCAGATTAATCAGGCTGCTGAAAACGATGGTCATCGCCCTCTCGTGTTCAGTACCTTGCTGAAACCGGAAATTCTCGAGGTCATCAAACAGGCGAATTGCCGTATTTATGACTTTTTTGAGACCTTCATTCGTTCAATTGAAGAAGAACTGGACCAGCCGTTTGCGCGTATGGCCGGGCGTTCCCACGGCCAGGATCAATTGTCGTATTTCAAGCGCATTGCCGCGGTTAATTATGTATTGGCGCATGATGATGGTGTCAATCCCAAGCATTTTGACGAAGCCGATATTATCTTGATCGGCGTTTCACGTTCCGGTAAAACACCAACCTGTCTTTACTTAGGATTGCAGTATGGCATCGCTGCTGCGAATTATCCGCTAACCCCGGACGACATGACGGTACAGCAAGTTCCGAAGGCATTGGAGAATGTCAGGAAAAAATTGTTCGGCTTAACACTAACCCCGGCACAATTGCATTTCATTCGCCAGGAGCGTCGCCCAAACAGCGAATATGCATCGCTCGCGCAATGTCAGCGAGAACTACAATGGCAGGAATCGCTGTTTCATCATTTCGATATTCCCTATTTGGAGACCACGCG
>NZ_JALHQJ010000003.1 GCF_022842015.1 Nitrosomonas sp.
CTGGCATTAATTTCAACTGTAATCCCTAAAGAATTTTGAGTTACTCTTACTTGACCATCCTTAACTAATGGCTCCAGAGCATGGAGGATATTCTTAGCCATGCCTTTCATCTTCTCTTGTTTTTTTACTTTCTGAGCGTTGAAATTATCTGTCAGCCTGATCAGGCCACCTTGATTTGAGGGCTCATGTTGAAGAGGTGAAAATTCAACTACCGGTTGAGATTCGGGTAATTGTAGAGATTCAGAAGTAGTTGAGTTATTACTTTTAAACGCGCTAACTAATGAAGAGCTCAACACACGATACTTACCTTCATTTACCGATGAAACAGCATACATCACTACGAAAAAAGCAAATAGTAATGTTATAAAATCTGAGTACGAAACAAGCCAACGCTCCTGATTTTCATACGGCTCATCATCTATTTTCTTTCTTCTCTTTATCATTCAGCAACTTAATAGTTAAATTAATACTTAATGAGACTAAATATAATATCCCTTCAATCGGCTTTCTATCAGCCGAGGATTTTCACCATTCGCGATTGCCACAAAGCCATCCACCATCATTTCCTGCATGACAACATGCTCATTAATAATATTTTTTAGCTTATTTGAAATTGGCAAGAAAATAAGATTAGCCAAACCAACACCGTAAATGGTTGCCACAAAAGCCACTGCAATACCGTTACCCAACAGGCTAGGATCCGATAAATTCTCCATCACATGAATCAAACCCAACACGGCACCCAAAATACCAATGGTGGGAGCATACCCACCAGCTGCTTCCCAAATCCGTGCAGATTGCCGTTGATGTGTCTCCAAAGCTAAGATATCAATTTCTAGGACTTCACGTAATTTTTCCGGAGTACTACCATCAGCAAGCAATTGCAAACCTTTTTTTGAGAATGGGTCTATCGCCGTAGGTATATACGATTCGAGTGCCAACAACCCTTCTTTGCGTGAAATGTTAGACCAATTAACAACTTGCTTAATTAAGTTCTGCGGGGAACTTTCAGGTGGATAAAATACCCACCTAGCCATTTTGACTCCATTGACAAAAACTTTGACCGGGCTTTGTAACAATACAGCACCAACAGTCCCTCCCATAACGATCAAAAAAGCCGCCGTCTGCAATAAAGAACCGACGTGTCCCCCCTCAAGAAATTGTCCACCGATAATTGCAACAAAAGCCAACACAATACCGGTAACACTATTCACATCCATCTTTGATTTCTTATTCATCCCAACATTCAATTAGATCACTGGATAATCAGCATTTCTTGCACCTCAAAGATTTCTCAAACGGGCACGAAGCCTTGCAACGGCTTGAGTATGCAATTGGCAAACTCTGGATTCGCTGACTCCAAGTACTTCGCCAATCTCTCTTAAATTCATCTCCTGTTCGTAGTGCATTCCCATCATCTGTTTTTCCCGAGGTGGTAAATTATCAATCGCTGCAATCAACTGGTTGCGAAAATTCTCATCCAGCAGCGCATTTAAGGGATCTCCCTCAGAATCAATAAATAAACGATCCAAGAAAGGCTCTTCATCATCTTGCTGAAAATCTTCGTAATAAATTAATTGCGCGCCTCGAGCACTCTGCAGAGTTTCATGATATTCATCCAATGACATATCTAATTCTTTAGCTAAATCCAGTTCATTGGGCGCACAACCATTGCGCTGCTCTAATAAATTCACAGCTGCTTCAATACGACGCATTTTCTTTCGTATACTACGCGGCAACCAATCCGCCTCGCGCAATTCATCCAAGATTGAACCTCGTATGCGCTGTGCCGCATAACTCTCAAATTGCCGTCCGTATGAACCCTCGTAACGATTGATGGCATCCAGCAAACCCATCATGCCGGCTTGAATCAGATCATCAACCTGAACGCTAGCGGGCAATCGGGTCATCATGTGGTATGCAATACGTTTCACCAGTGGCGTAAATTCAGTTATAAACTGATCTTTATCAATTGCTTTAGTTCCAGTCGCAGTATACATATCATTTACACCATAAAATTGGCCATACTTAGATGACTTGTCTGAATCAATCGTTGTATAAAATTATCAATTCCCCCGTGATACTTATCTGGACAAGAGGAGCGTAAAATATTTTGCGCCACCTGCCCAAAGCACATTGCAGCCTGTGAAGACGGGTATGCTTCGAGTACAGGCTTGCGCAATTGCGTTGAACTGCGTAATTTCTCGTCGTTCGGAATATAACCAGCATATTCAAGCGTTACCGATAGATATTGACGAGCCACTTTGTAAAAATTTTGATAAATTGCTAACGATTCAGCTTCCGACCCCACTTTATTCACCACTATGAGAAAATGCTTCCTCGTATACTCCTGGCTCATGATTTTAATCAGAACATACGCACCTGTAAGAGATGCGGCTGAACCCGAAATCACCATCATCACCTGTTCCGAAGCCAAACTGAGCGGCAACACGTGGGTTGTCCCCGCCATTGCGGTATCTATCAGAACAATATCTACAGATTTAGTTAACTCTGAAAAACTTCTGACAAGCCAATCTTGCTCGAGCGGACTCAATTTGTTCAGCGCATGAATACCTCTCATGGCGGATAATATGGCAATATTTCGAGGGCCCTGCAAAAGCACCTGATCCAGCTTTTTATCCTTATAAATTACATGCAGTAGGTCAAAACGTGCCTGCAATCCAAGACTGGTACAAATGTTGTTATGGCAAGGATTTTCATCAATCAGCAATACACGCTGACCTTTCTGAGCCAAGGCAACTGCCAGATTCACAACAAGACTGGTTTTTCCAACCCGAGACTTCCCTCCCGCAATAGTAAAGACACGCGCTGAATCAGATGCCGTGAATGATGTTAGTCTGCGCAGGCCCATTGCCTGATCGTGTAACATTAATCTAGTCATGGAAGAACCCTGCCGATGATTTTTCTCCAAATTGCGCCATTTCAGCGCTCTTCTTAGTCGCCATTACCAAAGCAAATTCGGCATCTTGTAGAGTAAAAGCAGAATCACCAGGAATGGGTTTAAAAACACGATGCAATAAATAACGCGGATTTGCTGCGTGAATATCTTCCGGAACTTTCTGTCCATTTGCGACATAATGCAGCACCAATTTTCTGCGAATAACAATATCCAGCGCCACACCCAAGCTCGCAGCCTCATCGACTTTAGTGATAATACAGCCGTAAATACCACTTTTCTGATAAGCGGAAACCACTTCATCCAGTGTTTTCCCATTGGATGCTGCACTTAATATCAACAATCGTTTAACATCGGCTCCACAATTACTTAACATCGTAATCTGCTCGGCAAGCATTTGATCACGCTGACTCATCCCTACAGTATCAATCAACACCATATGCTTATTTCTAAGCTCTGATAGTGTCAGCTGCAAATCTTCAGTATCTTTAATCGTGCGCACAGGAATACCGAGTAATCGGCCATATATCCTCAACTGCTCATGACCACCGATACGGTAGCTGTCAGTGGTGAGTAGTGCCACTCTATCCGCGCCATGCCGAATTACACAACGCGCCGCCAATTTTGCTGTGGTAGTAGTTTTACCAACACCTGTGGGACCAATCAACGCATAAATACCGCCCTTTTCTATTATTTCGTCGTTGACAACAGTATGCAGGTTAGAGACTAATGCAGACACTGCCTGCTTCAAGCTTGACTCGTAATCAAGCTCAGCGGTCAGTTTCTCTACTAACCGGCGCGATAATAGCGGGCTAAAACCTGAATCCAGCAAAGTACGAAGCAGTTTTAGTTTTTCCGGACTACGTTGCGTAAAATTTCCCCATGCAACAGTATTCAACTGATCCTCCAATGCGCTTTTCATGGCCTGAATTTCAGCAATAATGTCGCGAGCAAACGAAGCAGTCATCGCATTATTTGTGGTTTTTCTAACGCCTTCCTGGTCATTCGTTAAGGAAAGTAGCTCTGCATATGACTCAACAGACCCTAATTCTTTAGTTAGCTTTTTATTTTGCTCATAGTAAGCCGCACTCACTGAGTGTGATGCAGGTAATGGTTGCGAAGGTACTAAATTAGACATTTCAGAGTCAGCCAGTGCCATGATTTCCACGCCATCTCTGGTTTTTCTGTTCGAGAGAATGACGGCATTGTCACCAAGCTCTTCTTTAACCTGGCGCATCGCTTCTCTGGATGTGGATGCAATATAACGCTTTACTTTCATTTGTTACCTCCAATAACGGAAGTGATCTTAATTCTTCTTGAATCGGGAATCTCAGAATGGGCTAATACTCTTAATTGAGGCAGTGCGCGACGCAAAAATCTAGCCAACAAAAAGCGAATGGTGCCCGGAACAAGTAATACAATTGGCAATCCGAGCTTCTCCTGCTGCTGGGCAGCACTGTGAGCTTCTTTTAACAAGGTATCGGCAAGCCCGGGTTCAATCCCAGCGCTTTGTCCACCGCCGGTTTGCATCACTTGGCTAAGAATATTTTCCAATTCGTGATGTAAGCTCATTACTTGCACTTCTGAACCTGCAGGATAATATTGATCTAGGATAGCGCGCCCCAAGGCTGTTCTGATGATTGCTGTCAGCTCGATAGCATCCTGTGTTTGCACTGCATGCTCAGTCAACACATCGATAATGGTGCGCATGTCGCGAATATGCACACTCTCTTGTAGCAAGTTATGCAAAACTTTCTGCACTGTTGACAGCGGCAATAATTTTGGAACCAGATCTTCAATAAGTTTGGGAAATTGTGTATTAAGATGATCAAGCAGTTTCTGCAATTCCTGCCTGCCCAATAATTCAGCAGCGTGCGAATGGATCAAGTGGTTGATATGCGTCGTTACCACCGTGCTGGCATCAACCACGGTATAGCCATGCAGTTGCGCCTGTTCGCGTAAGGTTGCTTCAATCCATACTGCTGGCAATCCGAATGCCGGATCACTGGTTGCTGTGCCGGGTAACTGCATCGTGACTTGTCCTGGGTTTATCGCTAGATACATACCCAAGTAAGATTCTCCCTGACCGATGACAGAACCTTTCAACGTAATACGATAAGCGTTAGGTCGTAACTCCAGGTTATCCCTAATATGAATTACAGGTGGTAGAAAACCGATTTCCTGAGCAAATTTCCTGCGTATGCCATTAATTCTTTTTAGTAGATCACCTTGTTGTGCTTTATCAACCAAAGGAATCAACCGGTAACCAACTTCTAATCCCAATGTATCAATTGGAGTTACATCATTCCAACTGGCATCTGTCTTTTCGATTGTCGGTATTTCTGGAGCAACAGACTCAACAAGCTGCGTAACTGGGCTTTTTTTCTTCCAATAAGCTATCGCACCTAAGGCAGAAGCGATAAAAAGAAATACAAAATTTGGCATGCCCGGGATGAGCCCCATCACAGCTAAAATTGCGGCAGTAATTACCAATACTTGCGGTTGATTAAATAACTGACTTAAAACTTGCTCGCCCAGATCTTGATCAGTCGTTACTCGACTTACCACCATGCCTGCAGCGGTAGAAATAATGAGCGATGGGATTTGTCCGACCAAACCATCGCCGATGGTTAACAAAGTATAATTCTTCGCTGCCGATGCTAATTCCATATCGTGCTGCATAACACCCACAATCAATCCACCGACAATGGTAATCAGCATAATCAATATGCCGGCAATTGCATCGCCGCGCACAAATTTACTGGCACCATCCATGGACCCATAGAAATCGGCTTCTTGCGAAATGACCAGTCTACGTTTACGCGCTTCGTCCTCGCCGATCAATCCAGCATTCAAATCAGCGTCAATGGCCATCTGCTTGCCAGGCATAGCATCAAGTGTGAAGCGTGCGGTAACTTCTGCGATACGCCCCGCTCCTTTAGTAATCACGACAAAATTGATTACCACCAGAATAATGAACACCACCAACCCGACAGCATAATTCCCACCCACTAGAAAATGTCCAAATGCCTCGATCACTTTGCCTGCAGCATCGGGTCCGGTATGTCCTTCAAGCAAGACAACCCGGGTTGAGGCGATATTTAACGACAGTCGCAACAAAGTTGTAATCAACAAAATAGTCGGGAATACTGCAAAATCGAGTGGATTCCTGGTATACAGGCTCACCATGAGCACGATAATGGCTACCGCAATATTGAAGGTAAACAGCAGATCCAATACAAAAGGCGGCAATGGCAACACCATCATGGCCAGGATCATAATAATCAAGACCGGCCCAGCCAAGGTCCTGAAATTATTAATATCTGCTAAAGATGACAATGTAACCGCGTTATTCATGGTTTCGAAATAAATAATTTAAAGAAAATTTAACTTAAAATTCACTCACGCTGCTAAACCGCAAGATTTACCTGATCCAGCTCAGCCGGAACAGGCACATCAACCGGCGGTCTCGGCTCAGCGCCGCCATACTCGTTATATCGCCGTAACTGGAAAACGTACGCCAATATCTCAGCCACTGCGGTATACAGCTTTTCCGGTATCTCGCTTTCTAGTTCCGCGTGGTGATACAACGCTCGCGCAAGCGGCGGTGCTTCAAGAATTGGTATACGATGCTCAGTAGCAATCTCCCGAATTCGTGCAGCCAGCAAATGCACGCCTTTGGCGACCACTTTGGGTGCACGCATACTATTACTCTGATATCGCAATGCCACAGCATAGTGTGTCGGATTGGTAACAATGACGTCTGCCTTTGGAATTTCAGACATCATGCGACGGCGTGCGGCTTCACGTTGCAGATTACGAATACGGGCCTTGACGTACGGATCACCTTCGCTTTCCTTGTGTTCTTTACGAATTTCGTCTTGAGTCATGCGTAATTGTTTCGCGTGTTCCCAGAGTTGAAATGGCACATCGATCGCAACTATCATGATCATTGCGCCAATGATCAGCAGAAAACTCATTGCCAGAAAGTCACCGGTACGGCTAATTCCCAAATCAATGGATACTGTAAGCAGCGCTATCACAGACTCTTTGTTATTCCAAATAACTAATGCCGCGACTCCACCAATGATGACGGTTTTAAGAATGGCCTTAACAAGCTCAATCAGGCTACGCATTGAAAAAATGCGGGCCAAACCTTTAAATGGGTCAATGCGCTTAAAATCTGGAATAACAGCCTTAGCACTGATAATCCAGCCACTCAAAAACATCGGAGCAAAGAATGCCACGACCAGAAGCAAAAACAACAAGGGTGCCATCGATATCAGACCTTCAATAGCAAGCTGATAAAAACGATCGATCATTAATTCAGGCTGAAACGCCAACTCCCGCTCCATTTGCATGCCAGATTGCATGATTTTCACCAACTTCTCCATCAGAGCTGCGCCCATCATCAATATCCCGACAGCAGCAGCCATCAATAAGGTAAATGTGGTAAGTTCTTGAGAACGCGCAACCTGACCTTCTTCCCGTGCCTTCTCCAGGCGCCTGGGTGTGGCCTCTTCAGTACGTTCTAGATCACTTTCTTCAGACATGACAAGCTCCAAATTTCTATCAATGAATTATCATTGGAATTATCTGAATCCCATATTGGGAATAAAGAAGGAATCATCCCCTTTATTACTGGAACATTAAAAGCAGTCATATATCGTTCCTATCACCCATGAATCAGATCATTTTTCAGTTAATGGCTATGGCAAATCTGAAACGTATTACTATATGATTTACCCGTTTATTTTTGTGATCACTCGATGCAGTTTACTTTACGTTTTGTCGGATACATTTTTGCAACAGGGCTGCTTATCACTGTCTTATTGATCCTTATCGCCTTCTTACTGCTGCGCGCAAGTTTGCCGCAATATGACGGCGAAGCACCGCTTGCTGGGTTATCTGCACCCGTATTCATCGACCGAGATGCACTTGGCAGCGTGACCTTTAAAGGCGAAAATCGATTGGATTTAGCGCTGGCGATGGGCTATGTCCATGCACAGGAACGCTTCTTTGAAATGGATTTGATGCGCCGACAGGCTGCGGGCGAATTGTCCGAATTATTTGGTACTGCATCGCTCGCGCATGATCGCAAAGCACGTGCATTTCGCATGCGCACGCGCGCCACCGCCGTTTTACAACAGTTGCCTAAAACTCAACTGCAATTACTCGATGTTTATCGGGACGGTGTCAATCAAGGCATTGCAGCACTGACGGCGCGCCCTTTTCCATACTTATTGACTCAAACCCAGCCTACCGTGTGGCGCAATGAAGACAGCATCTTAGTCATTGCTGCAATGTTTTTTACTTTGAATGAATCCAATATTTATCGTGAATTGGCGCTATCCCGCCTGCGCGCAACGCTATCAGAACCGGTTTATCGATTTTTGAACACTCCGGCAGGCAATTGGGATGCACCGTTGATTGATGAACCCATCACCTTACCGGAACTCCCTTCAGCGGTGCATATCAATCTGCAAGCATTAGACAAAAAATTATTCAATGGCAACCCGTTAGCCATAGAACAATCGCCCGGCAGCAACAGTTTTGCGGTTGCCGGAGGACTAACCGATGGCCCTGCCATCGTCGCTAATGACATGCATTTATCGTTACGAGCACCTAACCTTTGGTTTAGAACTCGCCTTATTTATCCTGATGCCGCAACTGCAGATCAGTTTCACGACATCACCGGCATCAGCCTGCCCGGCGTGCCTTCAGTTGTGATCGGCTCAAATCAGCATATCGCCTGGAGCTTCACCAATAGCCACGGAGATTTTTCCGATTGGGTAAGGATAAAAACTGATGCAGACGATCCAACACGCTACCTCAGTTCAACTGGCTGGCAACCGATGAAGATTCACCATGAAACCATTCGCATCCGCAATTCAATAGATGAAACCCTGCAAATTTCAGAAACTGAGTGGGGCCCTATTTTGGCGCAAGACCACGATAAAACCCCATTAGCGTTAGCCTGGACAGCATTGCAACCTGAAGCTATAAATCTTAAATTGACCGAGCTGGAACAGGTCAGGTCCGCGCAACGCGCCGCAAGGATTGCACCATTACTTGGCATCCCGGTACAAAACTTTATCGTCGGTGATCGTCATGGCAATATCAGTTGGACTCTTGCAGGCCGCATCCCCATCCGATCAGGTATGTATGATCCGCACGTACCTGCCGACTGGACTACAGCAAGTACGGGATGGAGCGGATGGCTGGAGCCTGAGCGCTATCCGCTCATCAATAATCCTGCAACACTACGACTATGGTCTGCAAATTCACGTCCTGTTTCAGGTAGCCTGCTGAATCTTTTGGGTAATGGCGGCTTTGATTTAGGCGCAAGAGCCACGCAAATTCGCGACAGTTTATTGGCGCGTAACCAATTTACCGTAGCGGATATGCAAGCCATTCAATTGGATAATCGCGCGCTCTTGTTGACACGCTGGCATCAGCTACTGAGCAATATTCTGGAATCGGCAGACAGTGAGCTACCGTGGGTTTTAACAATGAAAAATGCATTAACTGACTGGAATGGACAGGCTTCCACGGATTCTATTGCCTACCGGATTGTACGCACGTATCGCCATGAAGTGACAAAGACTGTATTAAACGGTTTTGCCGCCCCAGTGCGGCAAAACGATGCAGCTTTTGAATTACCTAGACTAAGTCAAGCGGAAGTAATTGTGTGGCAACTGCTCGAACAGAGACCCCAACACCTACTGCCATCGCCGTATAAAAATTGGGAAGAATTACTATACCTTTGCGCACAACAAAGTGCCAAACAGATGCAACAAGATGGCGGTATTGCTGAACGAAACTGGGGTGAAGTCAATGCAGCGCGTATTCGGCACCCCCTCAGTCAAAAACTTCCGTCATGGGTAGCACAATGGCTTGATATGCCAAGTGATCCGCTACCGGGTGATCACAATATGCCGCGTGTGCAATCCCCCAACTTTGGCGCCTCGCAACGCTCCGTGGTTGCTCCAGGGCAGGAAGAACATGGCTATTTTGATATGCCTGGAGGACAAAGCGGTCATCCGCTTTCGCCATACTACGGTCGTGGGCACGCCGACTGGGTAAATGGAAATCGCACACCTTTTCTTCCGGGGGCAGCGGAAAGACAAATGAAGCTTATTTCAGTCCAGTCTAAATAAATGGATTCCAGCAAAGCTGGTTATCTTGGTTAATTATCTTCATCGATAAGCACTGCACTGCCATAGTACAAACTATCTGCTATGCAACAGATTACTTCTTCTGTCCGCTCCGATGTACTTCCGTTTCTTCAATAATTTGTGCGTCTTCGATGATTACGGTTTGATCCATACCGGATTGACGGTTTACATCATTGGATTGCTGCATGGTCTTTTCATGTTTCCGGCGTAACCACCAGAAACGTATGCCAACGACCACAACCGCCACGGCAACTAATGCCAGGAAAGCGGCAAAAAAGAAAATACCCGCGAACACCATAACCACAACAACGGGAATCAGCATCGCATAAGTAAGCCAGCGATTTAAAGGCGAAACCGGTGCACGCTGAAATTCTCCCGACTCATCCTGACGGTATTCAGCAATCCTGCTCATTACAATTTTTCTCTCTTCATCATTCATTGCATTAACTCCTCTATTGCAGCAATTGTTTTGGGTGCCGCTAAAGTTAAAAGTTCATGGTCTGTTTGCGTAACCACCACGTCATCCTCAATGCGAATGCCAATATTCCAGAAATGCTCCGGCACATTATCCGCTGGACGGATGTAGCAACCCGGCTCAACTGTCAGCACCATGCCAGGCTGCAATAAACGCCATTCACCTTTCTGTTTGTATTCTCCAACATCATGCACATCCATACCCAGCCAATGACCGGTCTTATGCATATAAAAACGTTTGTAGTCGCCCGACTCCAGCACAGCCTCCATGCTACCCTGACATAATCCCAAATCAATAAAACCTTGCGCTAACACAAGCAGTGCGGCTTGATGCGGATCATTCCAGTTATTTCCCGGCTTCACTTGCAATATTGCTGCTGTCTGGGCAGCCAGCACGAGTTGATACACATCTCTTTGTGCGGCAGTAAATTTTCCATTGATAGGAAATGTCCGCGTAATATCAGAAGCATAGCCATCCAACTCACAACCCGCGTCAATCAATAATAAATCACCTGATTTCAATTCGGCATTATTCTGCACATAATGTAATACGCATGCGTTAGCGCCTCCGGCAACAATAGAAGTATAAGCCGGTGACTGAGCACCATGCCGATAGAAGGTATAAAGCAATTCAGCTTCAATCTCGTTTTCGCGCATTCCCGGTATTGTCGTTTGCATCGCGCGCTGATGTGCCTGCGCTGAAATATCCGCTGCCCGCTGCATAATTTGCAATTCGTCGGTACCCTTAATCAGGCGCATTTCATCCAATAATGCACGGTAATCATGAATCTCACTCGGTGCCGCAACGCCTGTACGTGCCAGTTCACGCACCCGATTTAACCAACCGACAACACGCTGATCCCAGTTCTGATCCAATCCCAAGGCGGTGTAAACAGCGGGTTGATCTGCGAGTAACTGGGGCAGCAATTCTTCCAATTTAGCTAATGGATAAGTCTCATCAAAGCCGAAAACCTCCTTGGCTGCCTCCGGCCCATAGCGAAAACCATCCCAGATTTCACGCTCAGCGTCTTTCTCCCGGCAAAATAAAATATGCTCGGCCGGTGCACAATCAGTTGCGGCAACAATCAAAAGCACCGCCTCTGGTTCACGAAAACCAGTCAAGTAATAAAAATAGCTATCAAACCGGTATGGATAATGCGCATCACCATTCCGTAACCGCTCCGGAGCCGTTGGAATAATCGCCACACCCGTTTGCATTTGAGCTGCCAGAAGTTTGCGACGTGCGATAAAAGGTTGAATATAGGTCATAGTTACTATTTCAAGTTATTACAATCAGTTATTACTTGATCCCTGTTTGCGATTTAAGTTGCTTATCCAGTGCTTCGAGTCGCTCCGATGTTCCTACATCAATCCACTTTCCGGAAAAATATTCACCGCTCACTTTGCCTATTGCTATTGCCTGCCGCAATACCGGAGCTAGTTTTACCGCCATGCCTGGTTTTATTGCGCTAAATAGTTGCGGTTGATAAATGCCGATGCCACTAAACGTTAATCGATTGCTGCCTGTCAGTAAGATCTGATCCTGCTGTAACGCAAAATCTCCTGCGGCGTGATGCGATGGATTATCCACTAGCACCAGATGCGCCAACTGTACTTTCTCCGACTGCATCGCTCTCATAACCGGTAACAACGATACATAATCCATTTCACAATAAATATCTGCGTTGACCACCAAGAATGGCTGATTGCTGGATTGACTCGTCAATAGCGGCAAGGCATTAGCGATCCCTCCCGCAGTTTCCAAAACTACTTGTTCAGGTGAATATTGAATATTAACACCATAGCACTCACCTGTACCCAAAGCATTTTCAATCATTGCACCCAGGTACGCATGGTTAATGACAATATCAACAAAACCAGCACGCGCCAGATTTCTTAACTGGTATTCAATTAACGCCGCACCTCCTGCCTTTAACAATGGTTTTGGTACAGCATCGGTAAGCGGGCGCATGCGCTCACCGCGCCCCGCCGCAAGAATCATTGCCTTGTAGGCAACATTTTTAGAAGGTGTAGCCAATCTTCTGGTCTGATTTAGCAGGATGCAATTCATCCAATAAATTCAGCAGCGGACGGAGTTCCCGGTAGCGCTCACACGCTGTACGCAAATATTGCATCACCAGCGGCATATCGTTTAGATAAGTCGCTTTGCCATCGCGATAATTGAGACGGGCAAAAATCCCTAACACTTTTAGGTGGCGTTGCACACCCATCCACTCAAAGTCGCGATAAAACTCTGCAAAATCTGCAGCCACCGGCAACCCGGCTTGGCGTGCTTTTTCCCAATAGCGAATGGTCCAATCCAGAATGCGGTCTTCGTCCCAGTGAATATAGGCATCTTTGAATAAAGACACCAGATCATAGGTAATCGGCCCATGTACCGCATCCTGAAAATCAAGAATACCCGGATTCGGCGTGGATACCATCAAATTGCGTGAATGATAATCCCGATGCACCAATACTTTGGCCTGTGCCAGATTGTTTTGCACTATATGATCAAAAACATTGCGTAAAACCGTTTGCTGTTCTTTGGATAGACTCACTTGCAAATGTTTCGCAATATACCAATCCGGAAACATATCAAGTTCTCGCTGCAATAACGCTTGATCATAACTTGGCAAGCCTTCGACTTGTTGCGACATCTGCATTTGCACCAACGCCTCCGTCGCATCACAATAAAGTTGATTGGCTGATTCAGGTGCCTGATTGAGTGCATGCAAAAAAGTGGTATGACCCAAATCGGATAACAACAAAAAACCAAACTCTACATTTTGTGCCAGAATTCTGGGCACATGCACCCCGGCTGCAGCCAAAATCTCCGCCACGTGCAAGAACGGCGCACAATCTTCATATTGTGGCGGCGCATCCATCACAACCAGTGTCTGGTCATCGAAAGAAACCCGGAAATAGCGCCGGAAGCTTGCATCCGCAGAGGCTGGTTCCAGCATAAATAATCTTTCGGGGAATTGCCCCTTTAGCCAATTCTCAAGTTGTTGTATACGTTCCATTCATATATCCGGATAATTAATCGCTCTCATCAAGATCAAAAATAGCCTATATTTTAACCCTTGAGAAAACTTCAGAAACTTTCCCTAGCGGGTAAAACTGGAACCGTTCTCAATAACAGTGGATAATTCGAACTTGTAAGCTCACAGCGTGAGATTTTATCACGTCACACACGTGGCCAGTTGATCAGCTGGCAGATCAATCAACAAGGAGAACAACCATGATTAATAAAAATGTAATTGACGAAATCAATGCCAAAGTCAGCGAAATTATGCAAAACAGTCCAGCCAAAGATATCGAAAAAAATGTCCGGGTTTTATTATCGGGCGCATTTTCCCGGCTTGAATTAGTTACTCGTGATGAATTTGATGTACAGCAGGAAGTATTACAGCGCACCCGTGAAAAACTGATGATTCTTGAAGCCAAGGTAACCGCACTAGAAGCTCAGTTGGGTACAAACGAAATGCAGTCAGAGTCCGATAAGTAATTTATACTCCGTGGTAATAGCTTGAGTAAATCTTAACCTGCATCCATAACTTAATTCTGCGCTTAATAGATGTCACTCGCCATACTGTATAGCCGCGCGCTTTCCGGTATTCAAGCACCGTTGGTGACAGTGGAAACGCACATCGCCAACGGCTTGCCCAGCTTCACCATCGTCGGCCTTCCCGATACCGAAGTTAAAGAAAGTAAAGACCGCGTCAGAGCGGCGCTGCAAAATGCACAATTCAAAATCCCTGCGCAACGCATCACCATCAATCTAGCTCCTGCGGACTTACCCAAAGAGAGCGGACGGTTTGACTTACCCATAGCATTAGGAATACTCGCCGCAACCGGGCAAATTCCCAAAGATAAACTGGACCAATATGAATGGGCTGGTGAACTGGCATTAACCGGAGAATTGCGCCCGATTCACGGCGCTCTGGCAATGACCTACAACGCATTACAATCTGGCCGCAGTTTTGTGCTGCCGGAACAAAATGCCGCTGAAGCCGCGCTAGTCAAAAAAGCCACGATCTACGCGGCCAAATCGTTACTACAAATCTGTGCGCATTTAACCGAACGAGAAACCTTGCCCATTTTTTCAGGCGTAACCGAGGCCAGGAATGAAGACTCCACTTACCCGGATCTTGATGAAGTCAAAGGACAAACGCAAGCCAAACGTGCGCTAGAAATTGCCGCCGCAGGTGGCCATAGTCTGCTAATGATTGGCCCGCCCGGTACCGGAAAATCCATGTTGGCGGCACGCTTCCCCGGTATTCTACCGCCCATGACAGAGGTAGAGGCTCTCGAATCTGCAGCCATTCAATCACTTAGTTATGGTAGCTTCAATATTGAGAATTGGAAAAAACGGCCGTTCCGCTCACCGCACCATACGGCATCCGGTGTTGCTCTGGTCGGCGGCGGCAGCCACCCTCGCCCCGGTGAAATTTCACTGGCCTTGCACGGCGTGCTGTTTCTGGACGAGCTGGCCGAATTCGACCGCAAAGTTTTGGAAGTGCTGCGCGAACCCCTGGAATCTGGAAAAATCACCATCTCACGTGCCGCACGTCAAGCAGAATTCCCGGCGCAATTTCAACTGATTGCCGCAATGAATCCGTGAGGTTCTGTTGCCTTTTTACCACGATTTAAGGAGGAATAATTAGAAATTATTCCTCCTTGTTTTGAGCCTGAATCTGGAAGTTGAGTTGGTGGTGGAGTATAGAAAAGGTTTATTTCGATTTCTCCATCACCAATAATAATTTTCTCTACGATAGCTTCAACAATACGACGTTTTTCTTCAAAGGGAAGCGACGGCCAGCGACTATAAAGATCACGAGCTTCTTCGATAGCTACTTCTTGGGAAAGATGAGAGATTTTAAGTATATCGATTTCGGCTTGGAGTCTAGGGATCTGCTCTTCAAACTGATCACGACGCTCAGCTAGGGGTTTATACTTTGTCCCGAAGCCATGTTTATCAATCATGCCCGACTGATATAAGTCATAAAGCTTATCAATTTCTAAGGTAAGTTTTTCTGATTCCTTTTTCTGTAAAGTTAGAAGTTCAACCTTTTGCTTCACCGTTTCATTGGCCTGCTCAAGGTGAGTTGCAATCTCCTGATCTGATACCAGGAAACTCTTGATCTGTTCGTGAAATACGGCTTCAAGATCATCAATCGGCATTTTGTTACGACATTGCTGGCAAGTGTATTTGGGGCTATTTGAGGGCACATACATCTTTGGGCCACAACTACAATAAGTTAGGCCGGAAAACAAATAAGTAGCGGGTTTAGCGGAGCGTTTAAGTTTATTTCTCTGCTCATCCAGAAAAAAGTTGCATTCCTGCCAGAGTTCTTCAGAAACAATTGGCTCTATTTTTGAATATACCCATTCCGATTCTGGTTTAAGTTGCCAAGCACCATTTCGATCTTCACTGGATGTATAGTTGGCTCGGCGAGTGCCAATAACAATTGTATCTCTGAGTAGTCTATCAATAGTTGTATCAGAGAATTTACCACCATTTCTGGTGCGGTAACCTTGTTCATTGAGAAGTCTTGCCACTAATTTCTTGCGTTTATGCTCCCGAAACAACTCGAACATGAGCTTGCGGACTTTGGCTTCCGCGTCATCAATGCAGAGTTTCTTATCCTTCCATTGATAACCATAAGGGGCTTGGCCACCAGTTGGTAAACCGGCTTTGGCGCGAATAGGCACCGCAGCAGCAACGCGCTCAGATATTTCTTCACGTTCCCATTGGGCCATGGCTGCAATCATAGTGTAAAAAAGGCGACCAGCAGGCGTAGATGTATCAATAGATTCTGCCAAGGAAATCAGGTCAGCACCATATTCCCTGAAAGTCTCAGAGAACTCCAAAAGTTCTTTGGTATTTCTAGCGAGGCGGGCCAATTTTGAGAAGATAAGGCCAGTGATATGACCTTCCCGCATGTCATTAATCATCCGCTTAGCTTCGGGTGTCTCTTTAACCGTTTTTCCCGACACAGCGTCGAGTCGATACACCTCGACTACGTTCCAGTCTTTTGCTTCAGCATAAAGACGAGCACGGCGTTCGTGGGTCTCAGGACTTTCACCCCGCACCTGATCTTCAGTGGAAACTCGAATCCAGATTCCAACCCGCTTTGATTCGTTTTTTATGCTCATTTGTGTACCTCGTATACAAATAGAGATTAGCTAATTGTTATTTCCTAATTATCACGAATATTGATAGCTAAATAGAAAGCAATAGTTTCCGTTTTAGGAGAGTAGAATTATTATAAAGTGGTTTAGTGATAGACACGAAGTTTTATCGGCTTATTGATTTTGTTGATTAATTATTTCTCTATGTGCGGTGGCATTAAATATCAAGATCAGAAAATCTACTTTCCCAAGTCCGATGCTCGGTTAACTGTATTGCTGCGACATGGTGGAGTAACCTGGATTACTTGGGGTAACCATACAACTGTCGATTCTAGTCGTTTTCCTAACGGTGGCTGGGCAAGGCTTGATTCCATTAAGTTAGGGAAGTGGAAACCTTGGCATCCCAGACCAGTTTTAATTCCGGCAGATAGTTTTATGGAAAAAGACCACGACAAGCAATCTCACTGGATAGATTTAGCTCCCAGCATGGCAATTCAAGCATTGCTAGCGGAAAGAAATAATGAACAACGAGTTTATGTGGTTACCGAAAACGCTCCGATTGAATACAATTGGATTCATGATCGTTGGCCAAGACTAAGAAAACTTTCTGATAAACAAGAAAAACATTGAGATATTAATAATGCGATTCATTATTCTTCTTGCTTCGTTGCTGTCTTTACCGATCCACGCAGAAAGCACCTACAACCCAATTCTTAAAAGTATAAAGCCACATAGCATCACCATTATTGGCGAAACCCATAAGCGGCCAGAATCTTTTCAGTTATTCCAGTCAATAATAAACGACTATCTACAAAAAAATAAATGTCTTATCGTTGCTTTAGAAATTGCTAGTAACAAACAATCCACGATAGATCAAGTGATTCAAGGTAAAGCTAAAGTTTCTGATATTGAAGTCGCGCCACCGATTGATCATCCAGATTTCCGGGTATTGATAGAGAACTTAGCAAAACTACAAAAGCATAATGACTGCTTTCAGTTAATTGCTGTAGATGCTGATATTAAACTGAAGACTGATCGTGATGAATGGATGGCTAAAGAGATGACTAAGCAGATTGGGAAGACGTCAATACTTGCGCTCTTGGGAAGTCTGCACACCTTAAAGAAAGTGAACTGGAATCCGGAACTGACTCGCAAACCACCTTATCTACCAGAAATCCTTATTTCCAAAGGCTATGCCGTGCAAACGTATCCACAAATCTGGAAAGATCGCGAATGCAACACTCATTTTCAATTTATCAATGCAGATCAACCGGAAGCTACTGAATTACTCAATACCAGCTTGTTTTCTGTATTGAATGCTTCTAAACCCAAAACTGTATCGAATATTATTGATGGAGTCATTCTCTGGAAATGTTAATAAATATTTTTGAAAAAATCTTAAAGAATATGAGCTCCGGCCAATTCAAGTTTTTCTTTTTTCTTTTCCCACATAGGATACTTCTCACTTAAAAAAGCAAAGAATTTTTTATCGTGGTTTTTATACCGCATATGGCAGAGCTCATGAACTATTACATAGTCAATACAGTCTTTTGAAACATGAATTAGTTTAGGATGTAAGACAATTTTTTCTTTACTGATAAAACTACCCCAACGCTTTTTCATATCACGCATTGATAGTATCGGCATTTGTTTATAGTCAAACCTCTCCTTCATTACATCAAAACGATCAGCAAAAACTTTCTCTCTTTTTTCTTTAAACCAGCTGGTCAACAACTTTTTAGTATATGTACTATCTGCAACAGATTTAGTTGTCTGTACCAAAAGTACGCCACGTAGCAGCAACACCTTGTCTTCCAAACTTTGTTTAACAAGTAATTGGTGCTGGCGACCCAGGTAGTAAAAACTCTCGCCCGACACATATTCTTTTGTATACGCTTTTCGTTGGTGCTTTCCAAAGAAATGAAGTTGTTTTTGAAGCCAATACCACTTACGTTTAAGAAACTGCTCTATTCTCTCGGGAGCAGTATCATGCGGACACTTAACACAAATTCGCATGTCAGGCGTAACGGTCAGACCAAGGGTTTTTCTATCTTGTGGAATGAGGTCGTAGCAGTAAACAAATGAACCGAAAATAAATTCTTTTTGATTCTTATGAGAAGATTTCATAATTATTTTCTGCAAGAGTGAGCGTGTTGTTTATAATCGCTCGCATATCCGCGTCAGACAAATCAACTCCTTTCTCTTTTTTCACAACGTCATACAGATAATCGTCGAGAGTGTTCATAATACGACGCTTCACATCAAGATTTTTGTACCAATCAACAATCGCTTCAGCTTTCACAATACCGAATATATCAAGAGTAATCACAATAAACGCATCCTCAGCAACATCAAACTTTTTGAAATCTTCTTTAAGGTTGCGATAGAAAATATCAGATCCTTTTATAGATTCAATGGCTCCAGGCAGAAACTCATCCTTTTTACTTACAACATCATCACTTATCAATTTAAGCTGTTTGAGCGCCGCCACGTCAGCTAGTTTTCCGTCACGCATCTTCTTCAAGATCTCTGAAATCTTCTTAGAAAATCGTTCATAGAATTCAGGATCAGAATCCAGCTTTTCAGAAATAGTCTTTTGGGTTTGGGCTGCAATTGCTTCAGCCTTCGATTTGTCAGAACCAAGCGATTCAATCGCTTCCTCAAACTGTTTGCGATCTGTAATATTTATCTGCTTTGTAAGCAACTCCACACCCATTGCATCAACGTATTTGTCCAAAATATTCACCAGGGATTGCTTGTACTCAGCAAGATCAACTCGATCTGCGTATTTCAAACTCGCTGTCTTGCGAAGTTCCATAAATTTCTTAAGTTCACGGGTATACATATCCAGGCTATCAAACTCATGTACAAAGTCCTGCAATACAAAACACTCATTCAGATTTCTAATAAATGCGTTGAGGGTTTTATAGAACACTTCACGAGTTGGAGCATCATCAAGTAGCTGTAAGAAAGCCTCATCATCAGATGTGCCCTTAATGGCTTTGAAAATGTCATGCAAAAGACTGTAGCTCTGTTCAAGTTCTTCTATCTTTTCAGCAACATCAATAAGGGTTCCCTGTACATCGGCTTCATCATAATTACCGAAGAGCTTCATTGCAGTATCAATATTCTTGGCATTCTCAGAATAATCAATGATATATCCCGCAGTCTTTGGCAATTTCTTGTTTTCATGGAGCCGATTTACACGAGCAATTGCTTGAAGTAGGTTGTGATCTTTCAGATCCTTGGCGAGATATAGAACCGTATTGCGTGGCGCATCAAAACCAGTGAGTAGCTTATCTACTACGATAATCACTTCAATACCGTCATCGTTGTATTTAAAGCTATCAATAACATCCTTTTCATATTTCGTCACACTGCTGTGATTTTTTCTGATTCCATCAAGATATTTCACAACCTCGGCTTTATGTGTGTTTGCTTCATCGCCGTCATCATGTTCATCAGAAACTACAACTGCAGTGCGTATATTCCCGCGTTCCTGAAAGAATTTTTGAAACAAAACCGCTGAGAACTTGGATGGCGCTACAATCTGCGCCTTAAGACCAGTATCTTGAAAATGTTTAGTGAAATGTTTTTCGATATCGTAGCCAATCTCGACGATTCTCTGAGGATTATCCTTAATGACTTTTGTACCAATATATTTTTGAAGTTCTTTTTTCTGTTTATCATTTAGAGCTTCAATAATACGTTCGACATGGCGATCAATCTGCTCTTCATTCTGAACCAAGTCCACATACCGACCTTCATAGATGAGCGGGAGAATTATGTTATCTGCTAAAGCGTCATCAATCGTATATTTATCAATATAGCCGCCAAATTTCTTCCAACTCTCCTTATCCTTCTTCATGAGTGGAGTACCAGTAAAGCCGATATAGCACGCATTTGGAATAAT
Source organism: Nitrosomonas sp. (assembly GCF_022842015.1). Lineage (GTDB taxonomy): Bacteria > Pseudomonadota > Gammaproteobacteria > Burkholderiales > Nitrosomonadaceae > Nitrosomonas. The sequence continues at coordinate 20,621 of NZ_JALHQJ010000003.1, forward strand.
GCGATTCATCTCAAGACTTGCGATACCGCTTTGACTTCGATGCGCCTCATCAATGAGTACAAAAATATTTTGATCAGAATCGACAAAACCAGCTTTCTTTTTTGCAGCTGATTCAAACTTATCAATAATCGTGGTAATAACACCGAGGTTTCGATCCTTAATGAGATCAAGAAGATTCTGACCGCTCGTTGCCTGAATAACTTCCTTCTTAAGATTACAGTTTTTAAAGGTATCTTTAATTTGTTTATCCAGATCCTTACGATCGGTTACGATAATGACTCGGGGATTACTAATGTGCGGATTCTCAATGAGAGCTTTCACAAACATCACCATGGTGAGCGATTTACCAGATCCTTGGGTGTGCCATACAAGCCCACCTTTGCGACGAGTAATACCAGATTCTGAAGTCTCAGTTTCATCGACTCGTTTAAGCATTTTGTGAATCGCAAAGTATTGCTGATAGCGTGATAGTTTCTTTACCCCTGCATCAAAAAGAATGTAGTTTTTGGTGAGATCTAAAAGTCGTGCAGGTTCAAACAACGCCAAGATGCCCCGATCCTGTTCAGTAGGCAATCTTTGGGTTTTTTGTTTGTGCCCGTCAGTGTACCCATTGAGGTCTTTCAGTACCTTCTCATATACGGCATCATCAATCTTTTTACCAATGAGTTCTTTTGCTCGCTCATTTATTTCTTCAAAGGTCATCTCTTTTTCTTTCCAGACCGCATAAAACTTATTTGGGGTACCAGTAGTGCCGTACTGAAATTCCTTACCATTGGAACCTACAAGAAGTTGAGTGTAGGTAAAAAGTTTTGGGCAAAACTCAGGCCCCTGATTCCTATTCATCTGATTGATTGCCTCAATGACTGCCACACTCGATTTCTTGTTCTCAATGGTGGCGAATGGAATACCATTCACAAAGCATTGAACATCAGGGCGGATGTTCTGCTTACCACTTGCTACAAACTCAGCAGTCACATGAAATACGTTGTTTTCTGGATACTCAAAATCAATGAATCGAAAATTCTTTGAAATGGTCTTTCCACCCGCGCGCACACGGATAGTTTTACCACCCGAGGTGGGCATAATGATGTTGTATATCTTTTGAGACGTATCAATGAGACCCTCGTACTGAATATGCTCAAGTTCGTCCACCGCACCTTGGACATCCTTTTCACTAAACGTATAGCTTTCACCATCAACTTCGTACTCATTGATCTCCATGAGTTTCACACTGGCGATATTCGCCAAAATGAAATTACTTGTGTCACCACCACGTTCAAGTAGCGCCTCTTCTGCGGATATGTATTGATATCCCATCGCCAAAAGTAGCTCTAGTGCAGTGAGCTGTGATTGTTTGGCTTCATCGAAGTGTACTTTTTCTAGCATGATAGTTTATTTAGAAATTGATAATGATTCAGGTGTGGGGATCGCTCCAGTAACGAGTTTGTTGAGGAGATATTTCTTTTGGTCTTTAAGAATTGTTAGCTTTTGTTTAAGTCGATAAATTTCTTTGTCCGCAACGTCTAGAATTTCTGCGATTGCTGATTGTTCTTCAAATTCAGGTATTTTTATGTTTATTTTTCCTAATTCTCCAAGATATACACCCCCTTGAGCACCTCTACTTTCCCTTTGCTTCAACTGTTTCTGAAAATTGCTTGCTTGCATTAGTTGAAAAAAAAATTCTGGACTTTGATTTTTAAATCTTAGAATTCCAACACTACGTTGAAATGTATAATTATTTTTATAATCTTTAGTTAAAGCTACTCTTCCAATAGACCCAACCAAGCAAAGTAGCAGATCCCCATTTTGTATACGATATGATTTATGAATTTGTTCAAATTCTGTCTGACTAATAAGTCTAGGATCATTATTAGTGATAACATTTCCATCGACAATATCTTTGGCACTAAGTAACGGAATACCATTTTTGACATTCATGTGAGTTGCGTGGGTACCATCTTTTATTAAAGAAGTAATTTGAGTCAGTTTATAAATCTTCCATGGATTATTGAATCCCGGTAAGCGTGTCTTGCTTGTAAGCAATTCCTGCATCAAACCTTTTTTGATTTCTTTCTTAATTTCAATCTTTCGCTTCAAGCTTTTAATTGAGTGATCCCAGGCACCTAAAACTGCAGCGATCCTTTTTTGTTCAGAAATAGGTGGCAAATGGAGTTTAACTTTTTTTAAATCTCCAACATTTACATGCTCCATCGTAGAACCAGTTTTTATTCTTCTTATCTGTCTTTTACCCTCTAGTGATCTAAAGTATTGCAAGAAGTATTCTGGCGAAGCAATTTGTTTTTTAAGTCTAGTGATAATTAATGCGTGACAGTTTGCTCCAACTAATTTAGGTGGAACAATTGTTGTTAAACCAACTTCACCAGTTTGAACTATAAGCAAATCTTTTTCCTTTAAAATTGACTTGCTATTTTTTGTACTAAATTCTGGTGTTACTTTTTTTATACCATTAAAATTAAATCCAAAATCAGTGACGTTGTAACCTTGAACATAGGTAACCCCATTAGGTTCTTCAGTGTAGTTCTCTACCGCCTTACCAACAAATCCATTGGTCATAAGTTCACACGCGTCATTCATTGTGACTTCTTCCCATGTTTCAGGAATATTCTGTTGTTCCTGGTTAGTTTTCATAATTTCGCATTAAAGCTATTGATTCTTTCAGCTGAGAAAGAAAGCTCTTGTTTTTGTTCGCAGGATAGTGAATGCAGTTTCTTATAAATGTTGGTAAGGTGACTTGATTTTGTTTTCCCTTTTCTGGATAAGTTTTTTTAAGTTTTAATTTTTGAACAAAAAACTGTTCATCAAATGCATTTATGCCAATAGTCTCTTTCTTTTCATCTTCTACTAATTTTTCGTTTACTTCATCCAGTAGTCTTTGGCGGAGAAAGTCATAAAGTTCATTATGGTAACTATCATCTAATATTCCAAAAACATCAAAGTTTACACTTGCGTAAGTAGAGTTTTTTTCATCAAATGGAATTACTTCAGTTTTTTCATCTTTATCATGTTTAACTACCTTAAAATTTCTAGATAAACATTTCTTGTCTATCATATAATTTGAGTGTGTTGCAAAAAAACAGATATTATTATCTGATGAAGTTAGTTTTATTAGCTCACTCAAAAAATATTCCTGGGCTTGTGGATGAAGATGTGTTTCCGGCTCGTCTAAAAGAATAAGTGAGTTTGAAAGTGAATTTACTTCTTTCTGTGCAGATATGTTAAGAAGAAATGAAATAAACTGTTTAAAGCCATCGCTTCTTTGACTTGTGGTTTTTGCCTTTTTATTTGAATCCTTTACATGAAAATTGATCCCATCACCTGAAATATCGAAGGTTATTGTGATTGAATGATTTGGCCAAACTTTTCTTATAAGACTAGTAACTTGCTGTCCGAGTTTATCCCTCAGATCCTCTCGTTCAGTAGAATCTGTTGTTATTGTTTGTATGATGCTTTGTATTCTTTGTTTTGTATCATATCCACAAAGTTCAAAACATCTCTTAAGTGGAATAGAAATATTATCTGGGTTACTAGCAAATTGAGACAGTAATATTTGGTTTGTTATCAAATATTTCTCAGCATATTTCCAGTATATTGTGTAATGAGTAGAGCTAAATATTTGATCTAGCAATAGCGGCTCTATTTGAGTTTTTATATTCTCATCTGTCAGATCGTTAAATGATATAGTTTTTACTAGTTGTAAATTAGGTAAACTATAATTCACTTTTAGAGTTACATTTTTTATATCATTATCTTTAATTTTGATATCTGTATACTTTTTTACAATGAGTTCTTTACAAACTATAACATCATCTTTTTCTTGAACATATTCGTACTCGACTTCAATAGGAAGATCTTTATCTTGAAAATCTGAAGCGGTGGGGATAACGTGCTCGTCTAAAAGAGCAAACGATTGCAATATGCTACTTTTTCCAGCTTCATTAACTCCAATAAGTCCATACGTAAAAGTACCGTCAGAAACTTGGTTGATGTCAAATTTTACATTCTCAATACTTCTGTAATTTTTTATAGTGATAGATTGTAGTTTCATATGTTTATTTAATACCTAGCTCCTTCAAGTATTCAGACATCTGCTTTTCTAGTTTTTGCAGCTCCGGCTCAAGTTCAGCAAGTTCCTTAAGATTCGCACTGATATCGACTGGCGTTTCCTCTTCAAAAGTATCAACGTAACGAGTGATATTAAGATTGAAATCATTCTCTTCTATTTCGGCAAGATCAACCGAGCGAGCAAATTTTTCTACATCCTTACGCTTGGTGTACGTACCGTAAATCTTCTCAATATGCTCATCGGTCAGAACGTTTTGTGCTTTTGCTGACTTAAACTCCTTGGATGCTTCGATAAAGAAGATATCTTTTTTCTTTTCGTTCGCCCCACCTTTCTCACGTGATCGATCAATGACAAGAATTGCCACTGGAATACCTGTTGTTTGAAAAAGCCCTGCGGGTAGGCCAATAACTGCATCAATGATGTTTTCCTTGATCAGATGTTCACGAATCTTGCCTTCGACTCCACCACGAAAGAGTACGCCATGCGGAACAATGACTGCCACACGTCCAGTTTTTGGCTTTGCTACTTCGATCATGTGCGTAATGAAGGCAAAGTCGCCTTTGTCCTTTGGTGGAACTCCTCGCCAGAAGCGATTATATGAATCTGATTCAGCATGTTCTGCACCCCACTTTTTAAGCGAGAATGGGGGATTGGCTACAACAACATCAAAACGCATCAGCTGGTCATTTTCGACGAGAAGGGGATTATTGAGCGTATCGCCCCATTCAAGACGTGCCGAATCTTTTCCGTGAAGGAACATGTTCATGCGAGCGAGTTGGAAAGTTGAACCTGTTGATTCCTGACCATAGAGGGCGTAATTCTTTGAACCTTTCTTTTCAACTTCTTCACCAGCCAAAAGAAGGAGGCCGCCCGAGCCACAAGCTGGATCACAGATACGATCACCCTCCTTAGGTTCTGCAAGCATAGCGACCAGCTGAGCCACCGAACGAACCGTGAAGAATTCACCTGCTTTTTTACCTGCATCGGCACCAAAGCGTTCAACCATGTACATATATGAGTTGCCGATGATATCGTCGCCCACATCCGAGAGGTCAATCTTTGCAAAATCCTGAATGAGATGGCGAAGCATCTTGTTACGTTGTGCCAACTTGCCAAGTACCGACTCAGAGTTGAAATCAACACCAAATACACCTTCAAGCTTCTCACTGTTTGCATCTTCAATACGGCGCAGCGCTTTATTTATCTCATCTCCAATGTTGTCCTCTTCAATTTTGCTGTAGATATAATCGAAAGAAGATTTTGGGGGAAGATAAAAGCGATCAAGCTTCATCTTCTCCTCGATTCGTTTTTCATCACTTCCAAAGCGCGCCTTGTATTCATTGTGACGCTTCTTATTAAGATCACTCAGGTACTTAAAGAAAAGCATGGTGAGTGCATAGTCTTTATATACACCGCCATCAACACTACTTCGTGAGGAATCAGCGGCGGCCCAAAGAATTTTATTGAGTTCTTCCTGAGTGAATTTTTTAGTCATGGTGGTTTGTTAAGTTTGTAAATATTGCGTCTAGTATTTGATGCTTGAGCTCGTTTCTTCGATCTAGTATCTGCTGTTGCATTTGCATATTCTGGTAAAGTTTAACAATTGCTTTTTGTTTTCGTAGGTCGGGTATCGGCATTTTTAGTTGTTCAAGCAAACGACGGGGAAGTGCACCAATGTATGAACCTGTCACTATCTTTGAAAGCAAATCTTGGCCATTTTTTGAATTCAGATAATGAGTAACATATTCGGGCAATATGCCAGGAACTGTAATGCGGATAATATGCAACGATGATGATGCAATCACGTTCGATGCATCTGACTTAAATACTGCTGCTCTAAAAGCTCCGGCTCTCATTCCTCTTGCAATAATAAGTACGTCATTCTTTTTGATACGATTCGGATATCCAGCCGAATCAAAAGCGATTGGAGTGAGGATGCTCGCGTCAGTAATAAACGTATTTCGTCCTAGATCCTTTGCTTGAATCACAAGGAGATCACCATTTTTGTCGGCCGTGATTGCACCACGGAAGGTGTATCCAGCGATGATAGTAGCAACATTATCTAATTTCATTTGCATGAGTATAAGTTACTGCACATTATTTGTAAATATTGACATATTACAAATATAACTACCTGAGTAATATAACATTTTATTTATTGATATTAATAACTCAAAGTAAAATACGATATAACACCTCTCTACAGGTATGAACTTGGTGCTATAGAGTAAGAAAAACCCGGCAAAATTACCGGGTTTAAAAGAACTATAAATTTGCAGTCTTTTCCATACTGCTATCTGTAGCCAAGCTTTCCAGATACAAACTGGCCGCCGAAGCCGCACTTGCTGCCGCAAAGATCGCTGTTTTGTGTTCTTTGAGCACTTGCAGCCAACTAGCAATGTATGCAGCATGATCTGATCTTGGATAGGTATTTATACCAAGCGTAGCGCAAAGAAACGAAGCGCCAAGCTCAGCAATCAACTCTTCCATAGCATAAGCACTTGATCCAAATCGTCCCGATAAATCACGTTTAAGTCGTGAAGGATGTCCAGACCAGTGAACATGCTCATGGAAAAGCACGGCATAGTAGCCTTCTACCGATGATCCTGATTTAGTATCTCGAAACACTGATTGATTTGGCATATAGATACAATCCAAAGCTGGACTGTAATAAGCGGTGTCACTGCCGTGGCGAATTTCACTTTGCAGGGAATTGATAAAACATACTGCCTTAGAGAATTTCTGGTGGTTTGCATCGTCAGACACTTCATTTGCCATCCAGCCATCAACCTGATCGCCATTAAACACATGAGAATAGCGAATTACGGCTCTCGCTTGATTTTGGGTATCGTCTTTTTCAACATCTTCATCCTCTTCCTTCCGTTGATAAAAAACGATAGTGGCTCCCTTTTCTCCCTGTCGCACTTGCGCTCCCAATGAATTCCATTGCAAATACGAAGCCCAATATGAACTGGCGAATCCGGCTTTTCGCCTTGTAATCCACAGCGCTAACGCATTAATCCCTTGATACAGTTTTTTAGTTGCCGGATTGCGGGGAAGTCCAGCTTGCGCTTGTCTATGCCAAGGCATCTCGAAATCAGCCGCACCCGCTTCGATGGCACTGATTATTTCATTGGTGATCTGGGTATAGATGTCAGCTTTTGAATTACCTAATATTTTCTGATGCATAATGATCTCCTTGTCACGTGAGGAACACCGGAAATTCGGTGCTCCTCGATGACAAGGAAAGTCATTAGCTACTAAGAATCAGCGTCAAATGGGCTTGGTATGCCACGGCTACCGTAGAAAACTAATCCTAATGCCGCCGCATCAAATAGGCTTTGGCGTGGATCGGCACTCATCCAGGGTTTTCGTACCCGTGGCAACCTATGACTGAAAGCCGGTATTTGCCGTCCAATAGCTTCGGCGATTTGATACTTTGTAACTGCACCCACAGCGCTGAAATATTGCTTAACTTCGGTATTAGAAAATCGGTGTAGATCAATATGCTCGGTAGCAGCTAAGTGAACTAGCATTTGATAAAGGTTTTTAATTCGTGAAGAACGACGATTAACTCGGCTATTAGTATCTTCAAGAACAATCACTACCGGGCTATAGCGATCAATCAACTCTTTGATAGCAATGATTGTTTTATCATTACGATGTTTTTCTCTGATTTCCTTCACACCCCAGTCAAATGGGCTTTCTATGCCTTCAAACAAAACAAAGGCAAAACCGCGACTAAAAGGATAGATGGCGAGAACCAAATTCTCTTGACAAACGACACTCATACTTCCTTTTGTGAACGCGACGTGGATAAAGCTCGTTTTAGCGCGAAATTGAACAACTCTCGCTTGCGTAATCCCGTAAGGCTGGTAGTGTTGCTGAGCGCCTGGTCCATTCGATACATATTTCGCATGACCTCTTCCTCGACCAAGGCGTGGGCATCTGGAAACATGATCGAGGGGGGAACCCCGAAAATGACCTGGCAAGCAAGCGCGACCTCAATCTTGGGGGCGCGTTTGCCGTTTTCATAACGACTAATCTGCACACTGCTTGCTGTACCGACCAACTTAGCAAGTTCTTTTTGGGTAAGTCCCCAATTGCGCCTGTGCGTGCGCAGATAGCACAGAACAACTGTGTTTTTCTTTTTCTCCATTGGATATTGCGCTTCTGGGGTTATTAAGCAGAAGCAATATAATTGTCGCGCTATATCGATTTACGCAGTAGAGGTTAAAATTTTCTGTGGTGGATAATCGGGTGGACTTGGGGACGTGGGGACGAAGAAAAGGGATACGGTATAGGCCAATATATTGAATTATAATGATATTATAAATAACGGATATCAGTAGTCTGATACCCGTTATTTACGTCCCCAAGTCCCCAAGTCCACCCCTGCATCATTATTCGTCAACTTCTCGCTCCGTTACCCCGTAACGAATGCATAGCTCATCAACTTTTGTCTTCTCCGTTGCCGGGAGAACGTATACACCGTGACTTTTGTATGTCACAAGACGTAATCGTTTGCGAAGGACACCGCCAATTATTCGTGCAGTAATCGGGCGTTCATATTCAGCGGAGAATCGCTCAGTAAAAATGGTAGTGACTTCGGAGACTGGTATCGAATTTTCTTTGCCTTGCTGATATAAATCCTTTAATACTTCAAGCACCCCGGCTTCGATGGAAGAAGATCGTTCGGCATAAAGTTTTTGGTCAAAGGATCGCACGGTGACTCTGATTTCTTCCCGGAGTTTTTCATCTTCAATGATCGATAGCAGTGGAATGAGTATTTGATTGAGTCGCGGTGACAGTGACGGATCAATCAATGATTCATTGATTTTGATGGTGGTTAGCATGGTGAAACGATACATAAGCAGTTGGTTTCTGAGCGCCACCGCTTCAATTTTTTGAATATCTGGAAGATTAATCGGAATATCTCGCCTCAGGCTACTTTGTCCCATTTCTTCTGTAAGAAACCGGCTTTCTAGTGCAGGATCATCAAATGACTTTCGCATCGCCACGATCTTGGGGCCATAGACGTTAAAAGCCCGCGGATCGAATTCTCGTTGAGTGGTGATAGCGGTACGGAGAATCGGAAAACCCCGTACATTGCCGTTGTTAAATATCTTCACCAGCTCATTTTTCTCATCACTAAAGCGAAAGTCGGCTTCATCAAAAATCAAGGTTCCTCTGAAAGTATCGAGGGTATGAAAAATCGGTGACACCGTTGACGCTCCACTGGCAAAGAATGCCTTATTGCACAGTGATCCAATCACAAACAGAGCACGGGTTTTGCCGGAACCAAAATCACCCCGCAAACGTAAATAGGGAAGCTCATTAAAAGCGTCGTAGACCCAAGTTAGGAGAATGTAGTAGCTAGCGATCTTGCGAAAATGATCGGATATATCAACATAGCGGTAAATGTATATTTGGACATCGGTTATCAGCTTGGCCACTGATTGGTAGGATGCCGGTTTCTCGGCAAAAATTAGCGCTCCGTGCTTGATAAGGTTGTTGGAAGCGGGAATCGGCTCCAGTTTTCCTTCTTCTGGTGTTTTGTAGGAAGCAGCAACGGTAACTTGACCATTTTTTAAATAAGCCAAGGAAGTTTGTTTGGTATTGGCATCGTAAACCGTTTCAATAATGACGCCACTTAAGAAGTATTCGGATACTATTTTTCTGGTTTGCTCTACCGGCTTGGGTGTTTTTTGTGTCATTGATACAGAATACCCAGCCATCCAGCTTTGCTCGAGGATGGATTGTTTGCGGTAGCGCTATACCTTCAGTACCTACCAAAGCAAATCAATTCTCGCAAACTAGCGGGATGAGAAAAATCAAGGAACCACCAGAAATTGCCGATATCGTGCGGTATTTTATGCCGGATGCCAATGATGAAGAATTAAAGGAAGCCACCATTAATTTCCGGGATTATTTGGCTGTGCTTTATCGAATATTCCTGCGCTTGGAAGCCGAGGGGCGTTTGGATGAGATTCGTGACTTTCCTGATAATAATGATAAAGTTAATGAATATAAACCTGATTAAGTATGAATAACGTTTATGCCTATATTCGAGTATCAACCATTAAACAGGGTACGCAAGGCTCTTCCTTAGTTGAACAGCGCTTTGCTATCGAAAATTATGCCGAGCGCCATAACCTAACGATCAAACAATGGTTTGAGGAAAAGGAAACGGCGGCAAAACGAGGCCGCACTATTTTCACTAAAATGCTAGGGCTTTTGATTAAAGGTAGAGCGCAAGGGGTAATCATCCACAAGATTGATCGCGGGGCCAGAAACCTCAAAGACTGGGCTGATCTTGGTTCCCTGATCGACAAAGGTATCGAAGTACATTTCGCACATGAAAGCCTGGATATGCAATCCCGCGGCGGTCGCTTGGCTGCTGATATTCAAGCGGTAGTAGCCGCCGACTTTATCCGCAACCTACGGGATGAGGTTAAAAAAGGGTTTCGGGGACGATTGCGCCAAGGGCTCTATCCGTTACCTGCGCCACTAGGATATTTAGATCAAGGTCGAGGATTACCAAAACTGCCTGATCCGGTAATGGCTCCGCTGGTACAACAAGCCTTTAAATTATATGCAACCGGCGAATACAATCTCTATACCCTGGGCAGAGAAATGTATGAAGCTGGTTTGCGTAATCGTCGTGGCAACCGAGTATCCCGAAGTGGCTTATCAACTATGCTTAACAATGAATTCTATTTCGGTATTATTCATATCGTATCGACAAACGAACGCTACCAAGGTATCCATGAACCACTAATCAAAAAATCCCTGTTTGATCAGGTTCAGGATATTTTGCACGGAAGAACCAAGAACACCGGCCTAAAACACGAATTCCGCTACCGAAAAACTATCAAATGCTTGCATTGCCACTATAACCTCATTGCTGAACGCCAGAAGGGAAAAGTCTATTACCGTTGCCAAACAAAAGATTGCCCACTTACGTGCATCAGAGAAGATACGATTGATCAAGAAATGCAAACCATGCTTGATAGACTTAGCCTTCCGGAAGCGGCTATTAACCGACTAGAAGCTGAATTTGCTACGCTCCAGGCTGAAAGGTATCAGCATCAAGATGAATTAATACAATCAGCCCAACTAAATCTCGCTAATATTAATGATCGAATCACTCGTCTCACCGATGCTTATATTGATCGAATGATAGACAAAGAAATGTTTGATAACAGAAACAAAAAGTTACTGCACGAGCGGATAAGCGCCAAAGATACTTTGGACGAATTACGATCAGCTATGACCGACAATGACTACAAAACTCAATCGTTTCTGAAGTTGGTAAAAGCTATATCTCTGAACAAGACACAAGCCAATGAAACTGAAAATCGTGATCTACTAAAATCAGTTACCTCGAACCTTGAGATTGATGGAAAAAGGCTTGTCTTTACTTTGCAAAAACCATTTTCTGCTATTGCTGATTGGGACGAATCTCTTTATGGTGAACCACACCGAGCCACATCTCGAACTTTTGATGTAAAAGCCAGTAAGACTTCAAAGAATTTGTTTAAGTTGATACATGACAAGGAACCACCTGGTGATGAGCTAGGCAAGTTAGCTGCATAAGTTATATTTATGATCTAACTCAATGTTCTCAAAAACATGTTTTGAATAAAAGGAGGGAGATATTGCAAAATTATGTTATCTAAACAGTAACTTGCAATTTACAAAACTTGTGGCATAGTGTAGTACTGTTCTTTAATAAAATTTAGTAGATGAGACGAACAAGCAGAGTGGCAAATATTGATATTCTGCTTGTTCGTCTCATTTTGAGCGGACATAACTTCAACTAATTGGAGGCACACGATGTCAAACATCGCACACCTTGATACCGCTACTCTTGATACTGTCGCCAAGTTTTTCCGCATCATGCGGAAAGCTGGTGCTGATTTCACGGGTCCTATGCAAGATCTTAACAAAAGGAAAAACCTAGTAGCCTATTTGGCGCTTGAATGTCCTGAGATCACTGCCGAAGGCACAACAATCGTCACGATTATACCCAAAGGAGCCGAACTAGCACGACGGATCTTAGGTGACGATTTCATCGACATCACCGAAGTTTCCTCGGCGTACAACTTTTCGTATTCTGATGAACAGCTAGTGAACTTTTCAAACACCTTGCCTGACTTCGATACTCTAATATGGCTACGTACTAATGGATACATGCTAGTCGCTGGGCCAAATGTAGATATCAATATGGTTGATATCTACAAAATCAACCCCTCGCTGTATTACAGCAAGTTTCCCACTTTCGATTACGGGGAGGTTTGGCAAGAAAATGACAAGGAAAAGTTCCCGCGGTTGGACATGGTCAAGGCAGGGAAATGGCTTATGCTTCGCAAAGGTGATGTTCCGAATTCTCGGGCTAGTCCATGGTCTAATCAGAGTAAACTAGTCACCAGCCCCGAATACATTCCCAATATCGCCAAAGTCATATACGGTGTGACTGTGTATCATAAAATTCGTAGTCATTACCTTCTATCAAACTTTTATGTCCGCACATCTTCATCTAATATGTATGGCAATTCTGTAGGTGTCGGTTTTTTTGGTAGACATGGTATATGTATAGATGACAAATCTTTGGAAGATCGAGGCTTTGGCAACTGTGGCGTATCGTCGATTCGAGACTGAACTTTAAGATTATCAAGATTCTTAGATAGTTAAATAGACTAATTTGATCTTCATAAACAAAAAAAACACAGACCCCCAAGTTGAAAAACTTGAGGGTCTTTCTTGATTAAGAATACCTAGTAAAGGGCGTTTAATCAGTTCGATTCCCACCAAGGTCTAATCAAAAGATATTCAATTTGGCAAATTTTCTTCCCAGAGCGTAAAACACAAAATCGCTCTTAAAATAAGAGCGATTTTGTGTCAAGGTAGGGAAACTTACCAAATGAAAGATATGGTGAGCCATGTCGAGCCACATCTCGAACTAAAAACACTAAACCAGGTAAAACATCTAAGAATTTGTTTAGATTGATACATGACAAGAAACCGCCTAGTGATACTTCTAGCAAGCAGGTCGCTTAGTCTCCTTTATAAATCTTTGTTTATGTTCTCAAGAGTGAAACTTGAACAAAAGGAGAGAAATGTTACCAACAATATTGTTTTTGTAGCAGAAGGTTTATCATTACTAAATGACAACAATTATTATATTGATGGATGCCCAGCTTTTGTGGGAGAAATAATACTACAAAATCAACTAATTGATGTAATATGGCACAATACAATTGCTCTATGAGTCTTCTATTATTGATTAGGAGCTCTGTGGTTGCTTTATTAATTTTTTAAATTTCACCTATGTTTGAATTAGATCACAAGCATTTCATGCAGCTTGCGTTTGAACAAGCCAAAAAATCGTACGATGAAGGAGGATTACCAATTGGCGCAGTAATGATAGAAGATAATCTTGTCATTGGCTCGGGGCATAATCGGCGGGTACAAAATGGAGACCCAACTGCTCATGGTGAGATGGATTGTTTTCGACAAGTTGGTAGACGTAAAAACTACCAAGATGTCACTCTCTACACCACATTAAGTCCATGTATGATGTGTGCTGGCACAGTGGTGCAATTCGGAATTCCACGGGTTATCATCGGTGAGAATAAGTCATTTGCCGGTAATATTGATTTTCTCAAAGAACATGGCGTCGAAGTCATTCTTCTGAACGATCCGCAATGTGAGTCCTTGATGCAAAAGTTTATTATTGAAAAACCAGAATTGTGGAATGAGGATATTGCTGGGAGAGAACGTGTTTAATCATAAGCTGTTTCGTTTTAATATCCAAGATCAACTTCCCGAGACAAAAGAAGAGTTAGATGAATATCTCAAAAACCTCAAAAACCTATTAAGCGATCAACAGCAAGAACCGATTTTTGCACACTTATATGAAAATCTATCAATTTTAGATGCAAAAGCTGCGTCATTGTTGCAGTTCAACTCAATCTTACTTGCAGTATTGGCCATATTTCTAACAGCCGACGCCATCTCAAGTACTGCTTTTTTTATTACCATAGCCGGTATATTCCTTATACTAATTTCATCATATTTGTTACTGGATGTTGTTTGGGTACATTGGTCAGCAGCGGATCATATGCACATCAGAGAAGATCATGAGCTTAAATTGCTTGAAGTGCGTAGAAGTCGCACGAGACTTTATCGTATTGCTTGGAATTTCTCTAGGGGAAGCTTATTGATGGTCGCAGCAGTTGTTATTTTTGAGCTTTTTCTAAAGATTACAGAGAAAGTTTAGGAAAATTACCATCCAATGAATCGTCATACTTCAATAAAACTTCAAAGAATTCATTGAATTAAATCTCTGGGCACTACTAATATTTTCCATAACATAAGGCTAGAAGAGTTGCTTGTAGGTAGATCAAGTTCAAGTTTTACTTCACAATTAGCCTTTCTATAAGGTAGAGAACTTCCTAATTTTTTTTCTAATTTCTTCAAATCGCATTATTTCATCATTAAGATTCTGTGGTTCAGGATTCTTGTAAGCATATTTATCGCTATGGGTATGTCCTTCCATATAGCGACAACATTGTGCAAAACTATCTTGTAGTTCTTGAATTAAAATCTGGTCAAAGTTCACTTCTGATAAGGAATCAATACTAACTCTATCCTCAAATGGTCTTACTGTATTATTAAAGAGATCATAGATAACTAGTACCTCATAAGAAGTTCTTAATGCAGAAAAGCCTTGGGCTAAATACCTGTATCTTTCTTCCGGAGGACAATCGTCTTTATTGCTATTCCTGAAGTAATTCTTTGCAGGCTCAGCATTTCTGTATTTCTTCTGATATATTGGAGCGTTTCCGAACCAAATAAAACCAGGCTTATTGTTTCTACTTTCAATCCAATGACATAATACTTCGTCTTCTTTTGATTTAGATAAAAGATTAGATACGAAAACCAAATCGTGTGAGAAGACAATTACTTGCTTGGCTGATGATTCGGCAATTAATCTCCTTGCTATTTCAGCTTTTCTTGCATCATCTAAAGAAGTAACAGGGTCGTCAAATATGATTCCTCTGTTCACTTCTGATAATTGCATTTCTGCTATAAAGTCAGCAATAGCAATAACTTTCTGCTCTCCTTCACTCAATACAGCATTCGGGTTATTACCTCGTAATTTTAGCTGTCTATACGATCTACCTGCTGTGCCTGTATGATTTATCTCGATACCAAAATTTCCATTTAGTTTTTGACACTCTTCATTAAAAGTTTCGACATATTTCTGATTGAAATACTTATCTGATAGAGCTTTCTCAGTATCGGTTATTTTTCTTTTGGCAAAATTTGCACTACCTGCTTTTTTTATCCATATTTGATTATCAACGAAAGCCTCAAATTTTGAAAAATGAGTATTAAATTTCTCTTTGTGTTCTAAGAATGTTTTTTCCTTCAGCAATTTTTCCAATTTATTGCTTTGTTCATCATCTTTGAACAATTTAATTGCATCGCCAAGCGCTGTTTCAATCGTTGTGTGCTCTTCAACGCTAATTTTTACTTCAATTCGATTATTTGCTGTTTTATTTTGAATATCGGAAATGATGCTTTCAGATAGCGTTTTTTGTTCAGTGAGCCTTTGTTTTAATGAGTTCAAATGCTGGGGATATTTTTCAGTAAGCCAAGCTGAGAGTGTATTTTCTATAGGAAACAACTCAAAAACTAATTTCTCAAAAGCTTGCCTGATTTTATCAAGCTCTTCCTGTGCTTTTTTTGCATTCTCTTCCGCGACACTTTTTATAAAAGTCCAATAACTTGCAATCAATTTCTCAGCATCTTCTGAAAGTGGCTGATGGCAAAATAAACAGTTATCTCCGTTTTCAGGATAAATAGCTTTTTCAAATTTTTGATTTATTGCGAATGCTTCGGCGCTTACAATAAAATCTTTCCACTCTTCAGTGCCAATACCTTCAATTTTATCCGTTTTAAAATTTTCAATTCCCTCGGCTTTAGCAACATCTTCTTTTTTCTTGCAATCGTTTATTACTTTTTTTACCTTTTCAAGTGTTTCGGTTGAGAAATATCGGTTAAGTGTTTCAAGTGCCTTTTTATTTTCTCCTAATAATTTTTTAATGTTCTCAAGATCTTTTATTTCCTTATCCTTACTTCTTGAAGCCAGAAGCAGTTCGTCATATTGCTTCTGAATTTCCGCTTTTTTGGTTTTATCTTCTTCTGAAAAAGGAGTGTATTTTTTCAAATCTTCAATTTTGGTTGAGGCAGAAAGTTTCTCAATTGCTGTTTTAATTTCAGATTCGCCATCAAATAAAAATAAAAGACTATCTAATGTATGCCCAATCCTCTTATCACTAATATTAGCATTTAGTTTTTGTTCAATTTTTGTAATAGCATCGGTGTATTCAGCAAAAAAACTTAATCCTGCTGGCCGGAACTCAAATTCATTTTTGTTCTCAAGTTGCTTTAATAATCCCTTTCCGTCAAAAACAGAGAACTGTTCAAACTCTACTGAATTCTCATTTGCAGGATATTCCAATGGAATGTCTGAATTCTGAGAAATGAAAGTAAATTTTGCTTTAATGGATTTGTGACCGCTATTGATATGAACATTGGGCAAAATTTCTTCTGGAGCTTTTGAGTAAAATACTTTTTTGAGCAATCTAACATAACCTGATTTTCCGGAACCGTTTGCACCGTAGATGATAGTCAGATTAGGGCTGAATTCAATTGTTTGGTTTTCAGTTAAAGCGTTTACACCTTCAACACTTTCAAGTCTTGAAAGTAATAAATCAAGTTTATGATTACCTGAATTTCCGGCATTGTAATTGATTGTAATTACAGGCTTCTCGGTCTCATTCTTTAGCTTTAATTCTTCAAGGAGACAGGAATACGAAGTATCGATGTCATTTAGAGAAATGGCATTCCCTGACAAAATCTTCTGAGCGATGTATTTTGCCCAATACGGGAGATTATTGGCAAAATTATTTATTTCAGATTCAAGTGTTAAGTGCTTAGAAGTCATTTATGTATTCTACATAAAACACAGATTTCTACAAAGATAAGCAAATGATGTTAAGTTCTCACACCATGCCTATCCTCCAATTATGGTGAATTATTTATATCGGGTTGTTCTTTTGATTTCAAAAAGGAGTCCGATATGTCAATGCAAATGCGCTCAAACGCTGAGCTTCTCGCCATGCTGGTGGGGAAAAGAAAAGCCGATAAGCTATTTCGCAACACACTGGTTTCACTATTTTTTGCCAGGGAAGGAAGCAATAAATACTCGAAGGAACTGGCCGCTGCCAAGGAGCTAGTTAAACGCTCTCTAAATGAAGAGATACAGCAATTGGATGCTCTCAGTTCACCGGCAAAAGTGGCTGATTACCTGAAGTTAACGCTCATGGGATATGAACATGAAGTTTTTATCACCTTATTCCTTGATGCACAAAACCGCCTCATTGCTACCGAAGAATTGTTTCGTGGCACTTTGACCAATACAGCCGTCTATCCACGGGAAATCGTCAAGCGGGCGCTTTTGCTCAACGCGGGCAATGTTATCTTTGCGCACAATCATCCTTCCGGATTGGCGACACCAAGTCATGCCGACAAAGTGCTGACAGAGACTTTAAAACAAGCATTAGCGCTCATAGACGTGAAAGTGCTCGATCATTTAGTGATCGGAGACGCCGCTGCGGTTAGTTTCGCCGAAAGTGGATGGTTATAAATTAAACCCTGCCATAAACAGCAGGGTTTTTATTTTTTGTGAAAAACAATGGCTATAGAAATTACCAGAGCAGTAATTCACCACATCGTGCCATTTTTTTAGCGCAATCTATTCTAGCTAGGTGCATTACCAACCCATTTCATTTTTTGGAAGAACCAACGCTCGAAATTCTCACCGCCACTTTGGTATCAAAAATAATGACCGTTTTTCCCATATCTATGTAATTGGCCGTACCGGGGCTGGAAAAACTACCTTATTGGAAACTCTGGCTACACAGGATATACAAAATGGCAAGGGCTTATGCGTCATTGATCCACATGGCGATCTGGCTGAAAGATTAGTATTAAGTGTTCCAGAACAGAGGACTAATGACCTTTGTTATGTGAACGTACCCGATATACAACAACCTTATGGCTATAACCCACTAAGAAAGGTACACCCTTCCCGTATACCCTTGGCCGTGTCGGGACTGATGGAAGCTTTCAAAAAACTTTGGGACGAGGCCTGGGGCGTTCGCATGGAGCATATACTTAGAAATACGCTCTATGCCTTGATTGAAGCCGGTGACGCCAAGCTACCCGATATTCTTGGTATGATTGCTGATAAAAACTATCGCGCAACCATCATTCCGAAAGTTAAAAATGAGCAAGTGCGTAGTTTCTGGCTGGAAGAATTCACTGCCTATAATCCCCGCTATCGGCAGGAAATGATCGCTCCTATTCAAAATAAAGTCGGTGCATTTCTGGCCGATCCCAAGCTAAAACGCATCTTTACCGCAGCCCCCGTTAACCTCCAATTTCGATCAATTATGGATGAAGGGAAGATTCTGATTGTGAATCTAGCCAAAGGTCGTCTTGGTGAGGATAGTGCCTCACTGTTTGGTGCGCTACTCGTAACCACTCTTGGTTTAGCGGCTATGAGTCGTGGTGATATGCCGGAGTCAGAGCGCCGCGATTTTTTCATATACATCGATGAATTCCAGAGTTTCACTACGCTTTCCATCGCTAATATGGTTTCGGAGCTGAGAAAGTATCGTATTGGCCTTGTTTTGGCGCACCAACACTTCTATCAATTGGAACCCGATGTTAGGCATGCGGTATTAGCCAATGCCGGTACACTGATAGCGTTTCGGGTGGGGCCAGAAGATGCACCGCTGATTGCTCGGGAATTTGCACCAGTTTTCAACGTCACCGATCTTATCAGTCTACCAAACCACCATATCTACCTAAAACTCATGATCGACGGCGCTCCTAGCCAGCCATTTAGTGCCACCACTTTACATCCCCATGATCTTAATCATTTAAGTTATTAACCCTTCTATCCGCTAATACAAAACGTAGATACTTTAGTTACTTATCTTATTCATGAGAAAAGAGGAGAAATCATATGAAGTTATTGCTACGTCGTAATCAAAAAACCGGCATGCTCGGAAAAATCATCTTTATCATCGCCGTCCGCGCGGAACTATCCGATGAAGAAAAAGCCGATATCAAAAAATACAAACTTGGCGATACTATGCTCTATGAACGCTCCAAAATCGCTGATCCCGGTAGCGGACTTCTTGGCATGGCTTCACGCTTAGCTTTCAGAATGATTAATCTGTCAATCTCAGTTAATGATTTAGAGAAGGGAAAAGAGGTTGAGTGCAAAGATGTGGTGGAAATGCTGGCCGTTGAAGAACAAATAAAAGAAGCCGCCCATACCTTTCGGACAGTCCTTGGAGCCGCTAGTACTTTTGGTGGTGAGGAAATTATCGAGATCAATTAAGTGTCTCAAAACTGGCTTTCCTGGCTCAAACCTTCGCCTAAACAATTAGAACAGGCGGAGATGCTGACTATGTTGCAGCAGTTACAGCAGCATAGTCAGTGGGCATCGCCTCTCAATACCGAAGACAAAGTTAACAACTTTATAATTGATGTCATTGCTGATGCTTGCAGTGAGCATGGCACTCTACCCGGCATACCTTTAGGCGAAGCGCTATTCTACGCCATCAAAACTCTTTTAAAAGATGATTCAATTATCGGAGAGTTACCAACTGAATCAGAAATTTGCCATCTAAGTATTGAAGAAGGTGTGCGTCTCCGAGCCGCTTTTAGACGCTATGAGCGGTTTCTAGCAACCCCAGATCGATTATTAGCTATCTGGCAGGCAAAGCTCATATGGCTTTTTAGAGGTCTGCTTGGATATTTTCCCGAGTCCGCGTTTATTGATGTTAATGAAAATGGACAAGGTGCTGATGATTCCGTTGTTTTCCCCAAAGCTCAGGCTTTTGATCTTTGCGACAACCTTCCGGAAGTCATTCAGCGCATCATCGCGACTTTATTTGATGAGGATGTTGTTGAGGCACAGCTTTTTGCGCCAGAGCGAGACATATTTAACCGGAATTTGTTAAAAGCATCAGGCTATTCACCTGATGCTACCTTTAACCATGATCCCAAAATAATATTACCCACAGAAAGCAAACTTAGAGAACCTGCGGCGTTGGTCGATGCGTATTTAGGCGGTACGCCATTTCAGGAACTGTTATACAGCCCATTACCGTTTGCGATTCCGTTTCCGGCCCGATTTGAACACACGCACATTGTTGGCGGGACTGGGCACGGCAAAACCCAGCTTATGCAATTCTTGATTCATCACGATATTGTGCGCTCACAAGATGATGGACGCTCAATTGTGGTGATTGATAGCCAAGGTGATTTGATCAATACCATTTCAAAGCTTGGTTATTTTAGCAATCCGGCACTAGCCGAACGTTTCGTACTCGTTGATCCAAACGATATTGAGCATCCGGTATGTCTAAACATGTTTGATTTCAATCGGGACAGACTAAGCGGTTATGCACCGGTTGACCGGGAAAAGATTTTAAATGCCACCATTGAGCTTTATGAGTATTTCTTTGGTGCTCTTCTTGGCGCTGAACTTACCCAACGCCAAGGACTAATATTCCGCTACTTGGCCCGGTTATTGATTGAGATTCCCGATGCCAATATTCATACACTCAGGGAATTGATGGAAGATGGGGCAAAATTCCGGCCCTATATGGAGAAACTAACCGGTACGGCCAGAAGTTTCTTTGTCACGCAGTTTTTTGATAAAAAATTTGGTGAGACCAAAAAGCAAATTTTGACCCGTCTTTGGGGTGTGCTATCGAATTCATCCTTGGAGCGGATGTTTTCCCATACTCGCAATCGGATAGACATCTTTGAGCTCCTAAATCAAGGCAAGATTATTCTTATTAATACCGCCAAGGACTTGTTAGGGCAAGACGGTGCAGCCATTTTCGGGAGATTCTTTATTGCCCTGATCGCTCAAGCCTCGATTCAACGGGCCGCCATGCCACCGCATACCCGTCGATCAGCTTTTGTTTATATTGACGAAGCGCAAGACTATTTTGATGACAATATTTCGCATCTGCTTAATCAAGCTAGAAAGTATCGAGTAGGACTGATCTTTGCTCATCAAAACATGGATCAATTAACTGCCAATCTTCGTTCCAGTGTACTGGCTTCCACCACCATTAAATTTGCCGGTGGTTTAAGTGCCAAGGATGCCGGAGTTCTTGATTCTGAATTCCGTACCGATGCCGATTTCTTGCTAGGTATGAAGAAAGGGAAAAATCATACCGAGTTTGCTTGTTATGTGAAGAACTACACTAATAAAGCGCTGACAGTATCGATTCCACTCGGGTTTGTGGAAGATAAACCCAAGATCACAGCCTTTCAGTATGAAGAGCTTTTGGATCGGAATCGTGAGTTATACAGTGAACCGCCACTATTGCCTGAAGAAATAGCGTTTCCTGAGCAGAGCAAACCAGAGTATAAAGGGCTACAACCAGCCAAACCCAAAGAAACAACACCAGAAAAGCCATCACAGCCAGTGGCTACACCAGCTGAGCAAGAAAAATCCGCTTCACATGTACAACAGTCAATTATCACGCCTATTGAATCGGAAGTACCTACTACACCAGAAGCCACCGCTAAAACAACCGCTGCGCCTAAAAAAGCGAAACCCATACCACCAGAGGATATTCCTCAAGCTGGCCGTGGTGGGCGACAACATAAGTATCTGCAACATTTAATCAAGCAATTGGCCGAAGAACGCGGATTCCGTGCCACTATTGAAGAAACCATATTGGATGGCGCTGGACGGGTCGATGTATCGCTTATTCGTGAGAAAATACGAGTAGCTTGCCAAGTTTCGGTCACCACTACCAAAGATTGGGAACTTGGTGGTATCGAGAAGTGTTTTGCGGCTGGCTATACCGAGGTAGTGCTGGTATCGGGGACGGAACGGCATATCAAGAAATTATCCAAGTTTGTGGAAGAAAACCTTGATCCCAAGGATCAGGGACGTGTCCGGTATATAATTCCTGATGGCGTTATTGAGTTTCTTGATAGTCTTGGGAAATTTACTCCGACTGAACAAGTGGTGCGTGGATACAAAGTACGCACGGTGCAACAGGCTACTGATTCAGAAGATGCGGCTTCGAGGCGGAAAGCAATTTCGGAGGTTATTGCTAGGTCGTTGCAGAAGGAGAGGGAGAAATAAAACTTGGGAAAACAATTAAAATAAACTAAGACATTGAATTCTTCTTCAGTAACATGATAACCAGATACCCCCATGAAGATTAATTTATCGTAAGCAAATTCTTTCGAAAGTTGCTTAAGTAACTCTTAAATAATGCATTTAAATAGGACAGTCACAGCTAAGTGAAACCATTTTACCGTTATACTAAAAATATTTAAAATCAATTAACATTGATAAGTGTTATCAAGTAATTGAAATTTTCTGTTTTTCTTTTTATTATGACAATGTAATTATTTAACTGAAAAAGGGCACTATATGAAAAATCTTTTTGATAGAAATCTTTCGTTAATAGAATCCGAAGTAGGTAATAATCTACTGTTGTATGATACTGTTAAAGAAGTATTCTTTGTACTTAATCCACCAACAAAATTTATATGGCTGTTGTATTCCGAGGAGGATTCAATTACGCCAATCATCCAAATGATCAAAAAGTATTATAAGCACCCTGCAAGAGAAAAAGAAATTATGGATGATGTTATCCAGATGGTAGATGAGCTAAAAAAAAATAAAATCCTTATCCCTGCAGATAATACTAAATCATCTCATTCCCAGTCCTTAAACTTAAGTACTTCTATTGAAGAACAATACAGCAAACCAACCCTAAGAAGTCTTACAAAAGAATGGATGCTGGAGTACCATCCAGACTCATATTACAGGGGTTCCCATTTTAGTGACCTGTGGGATTCTTGAATTGAAAAGCTTTTCTTTTCTCTCTACTCCTGTTAAAAAATTAATTGAACAAGACTATCCTGAATTAAATTATGGAGAATACTTTTCTTCAATTGAATTTGAAGATCGGTCATTGCTGGTAGAAACGAATATTCCAAATTTAATTCCATTACTGAACAAAAGATTCTATTGTGTCTCAAAAACAAAATTATCTTTTTGCCAAGCTTTTGTTAAGATTATTAAATCAAAAGAAAACCTTATTATTGAAACATCTTACAGAAAAACAATTTGTTTATGGAATGAATTATCTATATTTTTTGTAAAAAGAAATTCAACAAATAAAATTATTCAGGCTGGTAGTTTCAATCAGGCAATTGGATCAAGCGACCCCCTTGATGACTCACTTACAGCCGAAATTAACACCCTAATATATTTTTTCATTGAAAGAGAAATTCTTTTAGAAATAAATTACTTATATAGAGATTATCTTTTTTTGCACGCATCATGTGTATATAACGATATGAGTAAGTTAGTCTTTCTGGGGCCGTCCTATTCGGGAAAAACGACACTTGCATCAGCATTTGAATCTCTCGGCTGGCAATTTTTATCTGATGACATCATTGCAATCCACAGAATAACAAAAGAAATTAAATCATTCCCCAAAAAGAAACACTTGCGCGAAGGAACAAGGAATCTTATCAATAATATTCATTTATCCAAAATTGCGAAGAAAGAATATATGAATAAACCAAATACTCGAGGATATTTTTTATGCGGTTATAACCAAGGCCATGACCCGGAAGTAATTCCGGTCACTAACTTGGCTGATACACTTAATCAGATTTCACAGCATTTAATCATTCAAACTAAAATGAATGGTGAAGAGAAATTTAATCAACTTTTTCCAATATTTGATAAATGGGAATTCTTCGAAATTCGAAGCATTTATGGTGACTTAACAAGCACTATTGAAGGCATTATCCAATGAATCCTACCACTCAAGAAAAAATACTTTTAACACCACAGATTAGAAAAGTGGTTGTTAAACTTACCAACAAGTGCAACCTGACTTGCAAACATTGCTATGTTTCAAGTCATCCACATGGAGAACATGGTCTTCAAGTAAATCAAGTTAAAAAAATTATCGATGAAACCTATAGATTGTATGGTTCTTTACTTTTTACACTCAGCGGGGGTGAAGCTCTCGTTAGAAAAGCAGATGTACTAAATCTGCTCAGATATTCAAAAAATTTTCATAAAACAGCTTTATATTCTAATGGAACTTTATTTACTAAAACTGTGAGCGAGCAGATTGCAGCGATAAGCCCAATAGTTCAAATAAGTATTGACGGTGCCTCATCATTTTCTCACGATACCATGAGAGGGTCCGGAGCTTTTGATCGTACCCTTCATGGAATTGAAAATCTACTTACTGCCGGCTTGTCTTCCGAAAACATTCAGATTTTCTCGTCTATTACAAATGAAACGGTTGAAGAAATGAATGAAATTCTTATGCTTGCAGATCGCTTGAGCATCAAGAGAGTGAGATTCGAACCAATTGCAAAAACAGGGAGAGCGAAAGAAACATGGCCAGATTCAGCTTCCCAAGTTTATGAAAACACTACCAAAAAATATCTAACGTATATAAAAAACCAAAAGGAATGGGTTAATGATTGGGTTATGGAAGAAAGAAGAGACCTAAATTTTAATTTGCTTAAAATCTATAGCGATGGAACGGTGATGCCATATGCCTATTACGATGAAGAAGATAAGAAACTGGGCTCATTAGGAAATATTTTTGTCAATGATATTACAGAAATAGTCAATCCAGAAAATTTTACAAAAAAAATCATTGGGAAGTTTATCAGCGTATCAAGTGGCCCCCAGCGAAGCTTGAAAGCTATTCAATTTACAAAACGAGGTTGTAATTTGTTATGGGATGTAATATGAGCTCTTTCCCAACATCTAAATCCAACAAAGAAATAATTGCTACGCTGCATCATCATAGATCAACTCTCTTCTCGTTTGAAAAAGAAGATCGTGTGATTCTCGGGGCAGTGTTCTCTAACTATATGACAGCGCTCAATCGAGCAGCTCAAGTGATACGAAATGTAACCAATATTAAAACTAATCACACCATTCTCCTTAAAAGTCCGATAGATTCTTACCTCATTAAACCTGTATCAGATACTTGTAATTTAAGATGTACTTATTGTTATGAAGGAGAAAAAGTAATTCGCAAGAACGGAAAAATGCCGTTAAGTCTTTTGGAACCATTAACGAAGCAAATCATTGACATATCTCATGATAAAATCACAATTTCATGGCATGGTGGAGAACCCATGCTTAGAGGAATTGACTTCTTTAAGAAAGCTCTTTTCTATCAAAATAAATATAACAAAAAAGACCTCACAATCATCAATTCAATTCAGAGCAATGGCACATTGTTAACGAATGAATGGATCGAATTTATATTACTTCATAACATTAAAATCGGCATTAGTGTTGATGGACCTCTCTTATTACACGACAAATCTAGGATAGATTCAAATAATAAGGGAACCTATAATAAAGTAAAAGAAAGTATAAAAGCACTACAGCAAAGAGGAATAAATCCGGGAATAATATCAGTCATTCAGCCTCATCACATTGGAAATGCAAAATTGTATTTCGAAGGAATTGTAAAATTGGGTATCAGGAACTTAGATGTGCATCCATCTTTCGGATTTCACGGCCCAAGTGACCCTACAACCATTACAGCAAAACAATTTTCTAATTTCATGATTGAATTATTCGAATTGTGGTTAGCTTTTGGCGATCATACTATCAGGATAAGAGCTTTTGATGAATTTTTCAAAGGTTATTTAGGTGAAAAACCCGTTGTTTGTCACAATAATGGTGGTTGTTCAAAAATCTTAGCAATAAATGCAAATGGTGAAGTTATTCCATGCACCAGGCCATTTCATGACAAAGAATATATTTTTGGAAATCTTTATTCAACTTCATTACATGAAATAATACAAAGTAGCAAATGGAAAAATTTTGTTCAAAACGAAATAAGTGGTCAAAATCTCTCATCTGACTGCAAATGGAAAAGTATATGTTATGGAGGATGCCCTCAACATAGATATTCAGACAATCAGCAGGATATTAATTCATCAAACTATTTTTGTAGCTGCAGGAATAAAGATGAGAGCGGTTTCGGTCAATTATGGAGCCATATGCTGTGTAGAACGGATAGCATTATTTCGAATCTTAATGAAAAACACCTCGATTGTTTGGTACAGACCTACGATAATAGATACAATCAAAAAGTAACCCCATAAAAGTGACATTTAATCTTGGTGGAAAATTCGAAATTAACCGAATTGGTTATGGTGCCATGCAGCTCACTGGTAAGGGTGCTTTTGGTGAAATTCAGGATCAGGAAAATGCAATAAACCTTTTACAAACCGCAATCAGCAGTGGAGTAAACTTTATTGATACTGCAGAAGCTTATGGACCTCATACCAATGAAATATTAATCAAAAAAGCACTTTATCCTTATAAGGAAGATTTGGTCATTGCGACGAAAGGTGGTCTCTTCAGACCTGGTCCATTTCAATGGAAATACAATGGCAATCCGGACTTTATCCGGAAAAATATAGAATCCAGTCTAGAAAGGCTTCAGATTGAAAGCATTATTTTATGGCAACTGCATCGAATTGACCCTGAAGTTCCAATTAAAAAAACGCTGGAACCTGTACTTGATGCTGTGAATACGGGAAAGATAAAGTTTGTTGGCTTGTCAGAAGTTTCCATAGATCAATTGAAAGCGGTTGAAGAAATTTTGCCTATTGTTTCAGTTCAAAATCTCTATAATCTCTCGATAAGGAAGTGGGAAGATATGGTTGATTATACAGCCAGCAGAAATATTGCATTTATTCCGTGGCACCCATTACATTCAGGAAAACTTTCCTTATCAGAAAAGATTAGAGATATTGCAATCGCTCACGATGCGACAGTGTACCAAATTGCATTAGCTTGGCTGTTGAAACGGTCCTACAATATTATTCTAATTCCTGGCACGAAATCACTCACACATTTAATTGAGAATTTAAAATCTGCAGACATTAGATTATCAGATTCTGAATTTACTGAAATCTCAAAAGCAATGTATTAAAAAATGTGTTCTCATATAAAAATATCACGAAATACGGGTTGATAAATATACAATAAAAAAAGACCAATTTATTTACCATGTCGCTCATTCCACTGCTTTCTCATAGTTTTATCAATAATATCCTCATTCATACCAAGAAATGAAGCAACGAGTCGCCGGTGATCATTCTTCATGATCGTTCCACCGCCTTCCCAATCCTTTACAGTACAAGGATCAACGCCTAAATTCCTAGCAACTACCCGCTGGCTCCACCCTAATTCTCGGCGCTTGGCAAACAACAATTCCGCAATTGATTTGGGATTCAAGTTAACAGGATCATAACCAAGAAATTTGATCAGGATCGGCGTTTGGCAAAATTTTGGTTCTGAATGCCCATTTTCCCAGTTACCAACGGTGAAGTGAGTAACATTAAATAGCTCTGCTACCTCTGTTTGTTTCATATTAAGAAAAAGCCTTCGTTTAAGAATGTGTTCACCAATTGCTTTTGGTTCAAATTCATAAGGCTTAGGAATTAATGACTTAAGTGAGGTGCGCACATATGGTAAAAAGGCAACGCGTCTATGCCCTTGCGGCTACTTGGGCCATTCCAACGGAAAATGCCATTGCACCCCAGACCAGATTTCCCGCTATCGCGGCAGAATCTCCGGCCCGTTATTGGATCGCATTGATATCCAAATTGAAGTTCCGGCGGTGCCGCAAGAAGAATTGATGCAACGCCGAATTATCGGCGAAAAAAGCAACATAATCAGAGACCGCGTGACGGAATCGCATCAACGACAACTCAGCCGACAGGAAAAAACCAACAACCGCTTGAGTGTTAAGGAAATCGACAAATTCTGTGCACTGGATACTGCTAGCGAAAACCTACTGAAACAGGCAATCAGTCGTTTGAACCTGTCTGCCCGGGCGTATCACCGCATACTGAAAGTCGCGCGAACAATTGCGGATTTGTCGGGTATCGAGAGAATCAATAATCAGCACATTGCGGAAGCGATTCAGTATCGTAGGTTAGATAAACATTAGATTTCATATATCTGATGAATCAACAACGCCAAGACGAAAGATTTTGTACCTTGCATAGATATTTCAAATACTAATAAACAGGATCAATTTTTACTTTGGACTTTTAACAAATCATCTGGTACAACATTTTTGCTTTTTAACTCAAATGCCCCTGTATGAATGCCATTGACTGCATATTCATAAGCACCGGTCCCTAAGTCATACACTTGCAACGGTAGAACGAGCGTATATAGTTTGTCATCTGTAGTGCAGGGAACTTCTATCTCATTTCCCGAGAATTGATTGTAAGATGACACTGTCACTTCAAATCGGAAGCGATATTGCGGCTTATCTGCATATTTTGTCTGTCCTTGATTAACAATCAGTACATTCCCACATGAATAGTTGAAATGTCCGCTTAATTTAAGAAAAACCTGAATTGGCTGCTCGCCCGTCATGACAAGCTCTACCTGCTCTACGATATCTTTATTTAACGGAACTTCCTCAACTTGCATCAATTTGTACGCATCAATATCTGGATCATGCTGCAACCGAATTTTGTGATACCAAGTCCTGTTGAAGTGTTGATCCAACGTAAAGACACCGGCTATCGAAACTATGCCCTCAAGAGTATCGTAATAATTTCCCGGCTCATGTTTTCCCAAAACACTTGTATCTTTATCCCACATTCCGTAATAAATTGGATTACTATGCGCCGAAATTGGATTTAATACCGTTAATCCCAGAATTAAAATAGAAAAGATCGTTTTTCTTGCTTGATGAGTATTCATAGCGATCAATCCAAGTTAGTTTAAGATGATTTAAAATATGCACATATACGCAGAGGCTTTTGCAAAAGTCTCACGCATTGTATATCTCAAAATAGGCCCTTGTCCTTGTTATTTTCTCTCCGTCGCTTACAGAAATGCTGATTTGAAAAATGATATCCCTAGCTAGAGGTAGGGTTTGTTAAAATCCAGGTGTCTATCAGTTCGCGAAGATGATCAGGATGCGTGGCTGGGAGCCAGTGATCGGAGTCAATGGTAACAAACTCCACTTGTGGCAATGTTGCAAGCGCAATTTGCGTACGCCTTACATCGGTGATGCTTCGCCCGCGTGATTGAATCACCAGGCAAGGGCAATGCACAGCAGTTACCGGCAGGGGTTGCATAAGTTCAATGAGATTACTGAGGTACTGGACTGTCGGCATCGTCTTGATGTCAAGCCAAGGTGAACCGTAATCCGTCAGTATTTCTTTTAGTTGCGCGTGGCTGGCTTCATGAAGGCGACGATCCAATAGCTGCAGGTCCAGAGTTTCGAGCTGGCGCCGATAAAGTCCGAGGCGATTGAGTAATTTAATCAATCCCAGAGCAAGATGCAGTACCGGCAAAAGCCGCCGCAGCCAGACAAGGATGCCAGTTACCGCCTCTCGATCCATGGGTTCGATGAGCACCAATCCAGCACACCTATCGGGAAAGCGCGATGCGAAGCCAAGCGCAATGTTGGCGCCCAAACAATGGCCCACAACGAAAGCTTGCGTCTGCTGCTCGTGATCCAGCATGCTGGCAATATCTTGACTCCAGTCCTTGATACGTGCCGCTCCTCGCCAAATGGATTTTCCGTGTCCGCGCAGATCTGGACGGAGCACAAGCCGATCGTTAGTCAAGCGGCTATGCTTAACGAAATGCCACCAACGCGTAGAGTTGCTTGCAGCACCATGCAGCAGTACGATGGGCGTATTCCGTTCACTTTGTACCGGTGTCCATCGCCGGTATGTGAGTTCAACGCTATCTTCACCCTGGAAATATTGTTTCTCATCCATCTACAAACGCCCGCTTTTTTCCAAACGCCGCTTGACCATCCAGTGGTAGAGTGACGACAGCAATGGGCGAATCACGGGCAGACCGATGAACCAAGCCAGCGGTTTTAGCAAGAATACCCGGGACATCAACACAATGTAAGCATCCAGTTCGGAAACTATCTCCCGGCGTTCATCACGAACATGCAACTGAGTCAGTGCCAGACGAGGATCAATACCGATGTCACGCAAATGTTCGTCTTGCCCAGTGATATCAAACCAGCATACATCTTCCCCATTTTTTCCTGCCAGCTTTTCATAGTTTTCTCGATCCTTAATACAACTAGGGCATGCGCCATCATAATAGACGGTGATCTTTTCTTTTCCTTCACGCATCATTAATCCCCCTTGATTAGATACCAAAACAGCAAGGATTTCGAGATCAGGCCTTACATCTCACACCCTTCTATATTGCAATGACCCAAGCAATGTGGCTGGCAAAAATAAACAATGCGAGTGCCAAATGTTTAGGTCTGCAACGGGTACTTCATTGTGTGATTATTATGTCTTACGTAATTGCGTTGTGCTGGGCAGAAAAACCCAGCACAACGGCATTTGATCTGACTTCAGATATCGATTTGTTACCTAATTCCTACAATCTATTTGTCATCAGATCATAATAATAAACTGGCTTTCCTTTTCACTGACTTGAGCCTTAGTCATCATTGCTACCCTCTTCTTCTAGCAACTGCCCCCGAATCACACCTGCAGGGAAAGCTGTACTATGCACATTCGCGTAGATTTTTCCGCCTCGCATTGCAAAAGCCAGAGAAGCAATATTATTGAGCGGCACACCGCATACTTCAATAGCCTCAGGTGTTTCAGGCGATACGATATCGCTGTTATCCAAGGCAACTTCAACTGAACCTTCGCCCACATCCACTGGCGGATCTACAGGACCGAAAAGAAAAGCCACGACTGGCCCGTTCACCCCCGCAGATGCGCAGTGAAAGTGTGCCTGCGTTATTCCAGAACCGTTACGAACAGTAAGGCGAAACTGTGCTTTGGTTAGCGCCGAATCAAATTCAACTTCAATTGCGCCGGTAGTATCAGCAACAACTCCGCCTGCGGGAGTGGTAACCTCTTGCGCGCCACTTAAGCCTGCCTTAAATTTTAATTCATTTGCAGCATATGCAGAAACAGAACTCAGTCCAAAAAACAAAATTATTAATAACAACAGGTTAATATACAGTTTATTCATGATTTATTCTCCTTATAGAATAACCACCTTGTAAAATAGTGATATTTCTAATTTAAAACTCAAGGCGGCATTCAGGTTCAAAATTAAGAATCCTTGTGCTTGCGAAGAACAACGCCAAACCCACTTCGGCGCAAATATAGTATGGTGAATTCAAGCACCAACCGCAATAGTTATTATTTAGTAGTAAACTTGTGACTCCCCGTGGTCTCGCTACGAGGCTGTTTATTAATTTAAAGTTATGACTCCATGAGCAACGTTGTTCTTGTTTTACTATGTAAGCGACCGGCTCTCGGCATAGGGAAACAAAGATTGGCTGCAAGTCTAGGTATGGAATTGGCGCAGCAGATTGCTGATGCTTTGTTGGCATGTGCGCTGGAAGACACGTGTAATTGGCCTGGTTCGGTGATCATTGCGCCCGCCAATCAAGAAGATATGGAATGGGCGCAAGCCTTGCCAGTGCCAACGAATTTTCCGGCAACCGCTTTGCCGCAGGTGGCAGGCAATTTGGGACAGCGGCTCAATGCGCTAGATCAGGCATTGCGTGCGCAAGGCATGGAACAATTGGTATTTATCGGCAGTGACGCACCGGGGTTGACCTCAGTTGATTACGAGGCGACCTGTGCTGCATTGCGATATCATGATGTTGTGTTAATTCCAGCCCTCGATGGTGGTGTCGTGCTTATGGCTAATCGATGTGCATGGCCGGACTTGGCTGCCTTGCCGTGGAGCAGCAATCGCTTAGGCCTCTCTTTGATGGATATTTGCCGCAATGCCGGACAATCCGTGATGACGATAAAACAAGGGTGTGATGTCGATGAGTTGAAAGATTTGTTAGCGTTGACTGGTTTGCTGCGACAGGATAAACGACCCGCGCGTCGTGCATTGCTGGAGCTTGTTGATAAGATCACTTCATCTACAAAAATACCTTATGGTTAAGTGTAGTGTCATTATCCCTTGCTATTATGATAATGAAAATTTAGCACGTTTAACGGAGCAGTTGCAGCAATTACCGAATAACCCGTGTGAAATCATTGTCGTTGATGCTGCCAATAGCACCCGCTGCTTAGATATTTGTAAACAGTTCGGGGTACAGCGGTTGGTGAGTGAGCCTTGCCGTGGGCAGCAATTGCGTCAAGGCGCAATACAGGCCAAAGGCGACGTTTTGTGGTTTCTACACGCGGATGCGCAACTCTCCACCGATCCGGTGGCAGCGATATCAAGTGCGTTAGCACGAGGTGCAATTGGTGGTTATTTTCGTTTCCGCTTTGCCAAGCCGCGTGCTTGGCAAGCTTTTATTTTGGAACCGGCGATAGCCCTGCGATGCCGTTTCGGTGTTCCCTATGGTGATCAAGGGATTTTTATCAAACGCTTAGTTTATCAACAAATAGGCGGGCATGCGCCGTGGCCGCTGTTTGAGGAAGTGCCTTTAGTGCAATCCGCTCGCCGTTGTGGTAAATTTTTAGCACTATCCGAACCTGTTTTTGTCGATACGCGTCGTTGGCGGCGTGATGGTTGGTGGCGGCGTACTTGGTATAATCGCAAATTGGCCTGGAATTTTATGCGTGGCGTTACGCCACAGGAACTCGCTGAAAAATACCATTCTAAAATTGGCTCGTAAATGACATAATAATGCAAATCATCCTATGTGAAGGAATATCATGCAAGAGATTGTGCAAAAATATTATGGTGAAACCCTTACGGGAACTCAGGATTTATTGACCGATGCGTGTTGCACAGACACAGGACTACCGCATTTTATCAAGCCGCTGCTGAGTCGAGTGCATGCGGAAGTGCGAGCACGTTATTACGGCTGCGGTTTGGTTTTGCCTGAATTACTGGAGGGACTAGCCATTCTGGATCTAGGGTGCGGTGCGGGGAGAGATGTGTATGTGCTATCGCAATTAGTCGGGGAGAAAGGACAAATTATCGGCGTGGATATGACTGAGGAGCAACTGGCAGTTGCCCGTCAGCATGAAAAATACCACCAGCAAGCCTTCGGCTACAAACGCAGCAATGTGCGCTTTCTGCACGGCTATATCGAACGGTTGCACGAGCTTGAATTGGCGGATGCCAGCGTGGATTTAATCGTATCGAATTGCGTCATTAATCTGGCGTCAGATAAGGCGGCGGTATTGCGTGAAGCTTTCCGTACATTGAAACCTGGAGGGGAATTGTATTTCTCCGATGTCTACAGCGATCGGCGTATTCCAGCGGAATTGACGCATGATCCGGTACTGTATGGCGAATGCTTAAGCGGCGCGCTGTATTGGAATGACTTTTTGCAACTGGCGCGCAAGAATGGTTTTGCCGATCCGCGTTTGGTCGACGACCGGCCAATTGGCATTAACAACTCTGAGTTATCCGACAAAACGGGGAATATTCGTTTTTATTCGGCAACTTATCGGCTGTTTAAATTGCACGACCTGGAGCTGGCTTGTGAGGATCATGGACAATCGGTGGTATATCGAGGCACGATTCCTCATCATCCTCATGCATTTCGGTTGGATAAGCATCATTTTATTGAAGCTGGCAGGCAGTTTCCAGTGTGTGGGAATACCTGGCGTATGCTGCATGACACGCGATTCAGAGAGCACTTCGATTTTTATGGTAACTTTGGTCAGCATTTCGGCATTTTTCCCGGTTGTGGCATGGGCATTCCGTTTGCAGATGCAACCACTGGCGGACAGACCAACGGATGCTGTTGAACATGAATGCCACTGTTTTACCAACATCTGAAAAGCCTCGTAC
The DNA here is from genome assembly GCF_022842015.1 of Nitrosomonas sp. Taxonomy (GTDB): domain Bacteria; phylum Pseudomonadota; class Gammaproteobacteria; order Burkholderiales; family Nitrosomonadaceae; genus Nitrosomonas. Next base: position 54,655 of record NZ_JALHQJ010000003.1, read on the forward strand.
TCGTCGCTCCAAATCATGGTATGTCACACACGACGACAAGCCGCATGGTTTTATCCGTTCGCATGCTTTGGAGGAATTATGGTTTCACACCGGCACCGCGTGTAATTTAGCTTGCCCCTTCTGTCTGGAAGGATCAAAACCTGGTGATGATCGTCTGCAACTGATGCGTTTCGATGATGCTAAACCATACATCGACGAAGCGATGGTTCTGGGAGTTAAGCAATTTTCTTTTACCGGTGGGGAGCCTTTTGTTAATAAAGACATAGTGCATATTCTCGATTATGCATTGCAGCATCGTCCCTGCATGGTGCTGACTAACGCCACGGAACCACTGATCAAGCGTTTGTCGCAATTGGAGTCAGTGCGTGAACGTCCCCATGCTGTGCATTTCCGGGTTAGCCTAGATCATTTCCTGGCGGATGAGCATGATCGAGCCCGTGGTGAAGGGATGTTTTCGATGGCGCTGGATGGTTTATGTGCTTTGAATGAGTTGGGATTCAGTGTATCCGTGGCAAATCAGAAAATTGCTGATTTATCGGCAAGTAAAGTATCTAAGTGCTTCGCGGAGGTTTTTCGCGGCGCAGGTTTACCAGAAAATTTACCGCGGATTGAGTTTCCTGAATTTTATCCGCCTAATAGTACCGTTCCTGCACCCCAGATTACACAAAGTTGTATGGTGGATTATCAAACCGAATCGACCCGGCGTGAATTCATGTGCGCTTTTAGCCGTATGGTGGTTAAGAATGCCGGTGAATGCAAGGTTTATGCGTGCACACTGGTCGATGACGATCCCGATTATGTATTAGGGCGAACTCTAACTGAGAGTCTGCAAGAGCCGGTGAGTATGAAACACCATCGTTGTTACAGTTGTTTTCAGTTTGGTGCCTCGTGCAGCGAAATGAAGCGATAATGATCAAATATCATTGATTGTTTGGATTGTTTTTTAGTTTTGACCTGCAGTGTTTTCAATGCCGCAATGAGAATAACATCAAGTGCCTAGGAAATGAGTCAGTGGATATCAGAAGGTATCAATCATCATGGCGTTTGAGTGCGTTCAATATGGCAGTGCCTGAAAATGGCCTGGCATCATACTGATACAAACTGATGACTAAAGATCAGCATATCCCACTGTAAGATTGACTCCAGCCAGAAACGAATCTGCCGACTATAATGAAGCTATTACAATCTAGAGGTGACAGACTATGGCATACTCTACCAAAGAAACCAATAAAGTAAGTCATAATTCAGTGACAAAGAATGAACAACTACTAACGATAATCGAGCGCGTCACTTGTGCTCTCAGAACTTTGAGCGCCGGCAATCATACTTTATTGCATGCCTCAGACGAGCAAGAATTGCTGCATGACATGTGCCAAGTTATCGTGGAAAAGGGTGGTTATCGCATGGCTGGCGTCGCATATGCCGAACACAACAAAGAAAAGAGTCTTCACTGGATGGCAAGTATTGGAGTAGATAAAGAATTTGTGGAGGCGTCACAATACACTTGGGCCGACACAGAAATGGGACTCTCCGCTACAGCTACTGCGATTCGCACAGGCCAGCCCTGTGTGGGCAGGAGCATCCTCACTGATCCTGTCTACGCTGTCCCCGCTTATGCTCCCCTTCGCGAAAATGCAATCAAGGTCGGATATGCTACAGTTACCGCTTTTCCCTTGCGCGTTAATGAGCAAGTGCTTGGTGCCTTGGTTATGGGTGCGATCGAACCTGATGCGTTCGATGAAGAAGAAGTCAAATTACTCAGCGAATTGGCCGATGACCTGGCTTATGGCATCGCCAATCTGCGCATACGCATTGAGCATCAGACAGCCCAAGCTACCATTGCACGTCTGGCTTATTATGATTCCTTGACTGAATTACCCAACCGCACCTTCATGCTTGAGCGCTTGCAAGATGCCATTCAAACTGCAAAACGTAACCACCACCCTCTTGCTCTCTTGCATATGAGTATTGTCCGGCTACGTGGCGTCAATCAAATCCTGGGTTATGGTTCGGGAGATCAATTGCTGCAAAAACTGGCTCAGCGTCTGAAGCGCAGCCTGGAAACTGGTGATTTTCTGGCGCGAGTCGGAGAAGGCGAGTTTGCTTTGCTCTTGCCCAGCGGAGGATCTGATGATGCTATTCAAGCTGCACAGCGGCTGGCTAATGTCTTGCACGACTCCGTGGAAGTGGCGGGTCTAATGGTCGATCCGCGCGTCAGCATAGGCATTGCCCTCTATCCAGTTCACGCCATCGAAGCGGATATCTTGTTGCGGCGTGCCAATGCGGCTACAAATGATGTCTGTCCTGCTCGAGGCGGCTACGCCATATATACAGGAGGACAGGAACAAGAATGTACCCGACGTCTTTCCTTGATGGGGGATTTTCGTCAAGCGATTGAACGAAAAGAGTTATTGCTCTATTGCCAGCCCAAGGTCGACATTGTGTCGCGACGGGTGTGTGGAGCAGAGGCTTTGGTGCGCTGGCAGCACCCTGTGCACGGCATGCTTGCAACCACGGAATTCATCAAGCTCGCTGAAAATGCCGGTTTAATTACTCCTCTAACGCATTGGATGCTCGACGCAGTTTTTAGTCAAAGCTATGCCTGGCACGAGATAGGGTTGGAGCAGGCCTTATCGGTAAATTTGTCCGCGCATGATTTGTATGATCCTATGCTCATTGACCGTATCAAAGGTTTGTTTTCCACTTGGCATATTAGTCCGGAGCTGATTCAATTTGAATTGACCGAGAGCACCTTAATGGAAGAGCCATCAATCGCATTAGAGACATTAACCAAGCTCAAGAAACTCGGGACCCGATTATTCATTGACGACTTTGGCACGGGATATTCGAGCTTGAGTTATTTGCAAAAACTGCCTGTAGACTCAATCAAGATTGATCAGTCGTTTGTCATGCCCATGGAAGCAAATAATGATTCAGCTGTGATTGTGCATTCGACCATTGAACTTGGACATAATCTGGATTTGGAAGTGGTGGCGGAAGGAGTGGATAGCCAAGCTGTGTGGGATCTCCTGGCAACATTGGAATGCGATGTGGCGCAAGGTTATCTGATCAGCATGCCGATGCCAGCAGAGGAATTCAGCAATTGGGAAAGCGAATGGGTGCGGGTGCCAGTGTAAGGATACGGTGCATATTTGTCCATAAGGTATTGTCAAGTTGAGTAAATTTGGGCACGACTATTGAATTACAGACTTTAAAGTCTGATGTTACTTTTTCCAAGACGCAAAGAACCTCTTATTGTATGATTTCAAATGGAAATCGATAGCACTTGCATAGCGTCGCTGACTTCTTTATTGCTCTATTATCGCTCAGATACAGTTCACTTAGCAGCATTCTTGTTTCATATCAATTTCTTGCAAATCTTATCCCAATGGTTGCATTGGTATCCGATGCAGTCAATATGGCAGAAAAGTGATCGTCGATTTGAATCCACTGTCCACGTCCAAACCTAATATCGGTCGCAGTGAGAGGATCGCACGCTCTTGCATTTTGCAGTTCTTCTGCAATATCCATACAGACTAAATGATAAAGCTGTTGTGCCATGCCGATATCGGAATCAGGAATCGGTGCATCACGCGATGTGGGACTTTTGTTCCGCCCACCGCTCATGCCGCGATAATAGGTGATTTGACGAAAAGCTGGATTATCATCGATTTCCACACGAGAAATAGTACTCCGCCCTTTATCCGCATATTCCTGTTTTGTATACAAAGACTCCTTGATCTGTATGTAATCCCGCGCTTGTAGAATATCCGCAATCATTTCTAGTGGTGTATTAATTGAAATACCCTCGATTTCAACCGTTTTCAATGTTTGACTTTCCGAATTGCCCGCCCATCCATGCGATGCAGCAATACTTAGTAACCCGACAATCCAAAACAACATGAACTTCCGAGTAAGACTACCCTGGCATAATTTTTTCCATTTCATATTGTTCATCTCAATCTCCTTGTAAAAACTTTAATGCGCATGTTCACCGGGTGGCGGCATGATTTCATCTTCTTCATTAAGTTGCCTCAACTGCAGTGTCAGAGCATCGAAATTTTGCCAACCAAATCCTTCGAATTGACCCACCCATCGCGCGCGCAAGTAACCAAAACGATCGGTAATAAATTCCATGTGTCCAGGAAACATTCCTTTACCCGATAAATCGGGAACTGTTCTAACTCGGCGATAGAGCCAATAACTGTCCTTGATCTCCGACCAACCCTCTATTACTACAGGGAAATTAGCAATTTCAGAAACCTGCTCTAACTCCGATTGACTCAGTGCACGAATTGGAATCGCCAGAACCTCGGTATTTAGCGCCTTGATTCTGTCATATGCAGCAGCCAATTGAAAAAAGCGTTCTTTAGATTGAGGCCAGGAAAATAACACCAGCAATACATTCTTTTGCAAACGAAAATCTTTTAAATTGCCACTGGAACCATCATTCGCTGCATAATTAAATACCGGCGATGCGATGACAGGCATCTCAGGCAAAATCATACTCCCCAACAAGCGTGCATCAAAACCACGCGACAGTGCATGAAGAAAATTGATCAAATCCCAGCGATCATCTTCAGACAAAGTCGCGGCATAACCCGGCATCTGAGTTCCCGGGATACCGTGCGATAACAGATGAAAAACGTTACCTACGGTATATTGTGCCGTATGTTGTTGCGTCAACAGATCAGTAGGATCGCGCACGTCGGGATCGGCGACGGGCTGAGTACCCTTGCCTTGCGGTCCATGACAGTTGATGCAGTTTTCTGCAAACAACCTGGAACCATTAACAATGGAGATCGCATCAAAAGGGATTGTCGGTTTCAGATAAGTCTCAGGATAGGCTTCAATTGCCAAAGGCGGCAAAGCAATCGCCATCGAACTAATTCCCAGAAAACCAGGCACTAAAATCTTCGCCATCCGGTTCCAGTGATTCTTTTTACCCAGCCAGATAGTACTCAATGCGATGAGAAACAACACAATTCCGAACCACACCATTTCCTGCACATACGGCTCATCCCAAGTTGCATTGATCGAGAAACGGAACGGATAAGGCCAATTCTCAATCATCGTATGCTTGGCAGGCAGCGTATTGGCCAGAATGGTTGCAAGCAGTACCAGCAACACTGCTAAAAAGAACTCAATACCGACCCACTGCCTTAGATGTTTAGTACTGCGATCGTCCTGTTCAATACCATCCTCAGACAATCTAGGAAGCCACCGGTAACGTGCTTGATATGCAATCACCAAAATGACCACCAGAATACTTAACTTGGCGATTAATAACCAGCCGTAAGGACTGGCAACCAGGGTATGATAAAAAGTTTCAACCAAGCGATCAGTCACAATCAAACCGGTCACCGCCAGCAGCAGCATGACAGGCGCTGCAACAACTGAGAATTTTTTAAGATAACTTGCCGTCACCAAAACCATTCCTTTACCGGATTCACTATGGCTACTGTATAAAACAAGCAGAACAGCCGGTAATGCTCCAAACCATGCGCCTGCCAGCAATATATGAACCGCATACGGAGCAATAGCTGCAAACGACATCTCGTCCGCGCTGGAATGACTCATTAGGGTACCCGCTATTAACGGAAGGGAAGCAGCAATAGCCCATAAAAGATAATGCCATTTTTCTCGCTTTGCACGTCGAAGAACAAGAATAGCCATCAATAGCATACTTGCCAGGGCCGCGCGAGCCACCCAAACATAACCAATCTGTGTTTTCTGTACGATTTCCAACCAAGCGAGTGGACTCCAGACGTTAGCAACGACTCCCGTTGCTTCACCGGTCGTGATAGCCAGAATGCCAATCAATCCAAGCAAAACAATACCCGCCATCCATGGAAAACACCTTTCCAACCGGGTGACCCAAGCAGCTTCAAATAATGTTTTCTGCTGACCAATAATAAACAGAAAAACACAACTTCCAAATAAAGTTAAATTGGCAGTCAACTGCGACCACCGAGCAAATGCAGCAATGATTTCAATCATGTTCTTACGATAAAGCCATTTCTATTATTGTGATAATACCCGCGAAATAGATTGCAATAGATAACAATTCGATCAGCAGGCAATTCTGGATTTTCTGGGTTCAGATTAAATTATAAAAACATTCTACCTTGAGTTGAGAGATATTCAAGCCTACTGATGCGCAGGGTATCAAGCATACCTGCACCTGGGATGCTTTAAACCGACACCGACCAAACACACCCACGTCACAGTAAGCGGTGTACCCGGTGTGGCTGCGCTCATTTGGTGTTATGACACCGAGACTAACGGCATTGGGCGCCTAACCAGCATAAGCGATGAATCCGACAGAGCAAGCTTTAGCTATGATTAAATGACGTATCCCTCCGGCACAATAGTAGCTGCCACTTATGGTGCCGATGGCTGCCCGATAGAGATTCGCGTCAACGACGATCTGCTAATGAGTAACATCACATATCACCCGTTTGGAGAACCGAAAAGCCGGATGTGGAGTAACAATCATGCACATAACCGCAGCTTTGACTATGATGCAGGAAATCGCTTAAACAACCAGTCAAACAATATCATCTTCAAACTCTGAGCGGGTGCTGCGTTTGATATTGCATCACAGCAATTCGGAAATGGCGGTAATTTGCAATGTATTGATAAAGGAAATTAAGCAACTTGCTATGTCCATCCAGAGACTGTGCAATCTGTAGTTCTTGATAAGAGTTCATTCATGTTACTGGTTCCCAATTTAAATATTGAGGTCACTATGAATGTTGCTATTTATGTTCGATTGCTAAATGAAGGATTAGACGTTTTTCGACTTGTATCTGCATACTCGAGTTGCTCCAAATATTTTTGTTCTTGGTAATGCGGACTTTTATGATTCTATAGATGAAGAATGGGAGTTTCAAGCAGGATCAAATATTTCAAGGTCAGGAGCTGACTTGAGTTTAAAAAACTCGTGAAAATTAGTTTGTTACAAAAAACCAAGGAAAGATACTCCAGCCAAGCCGGAGTATTTTGACATTTTGACTGGAGCAAATAGTCAAAATATTGTGAATTAGCAATAACCAGGAAATTCATTTAGATTATCGTCCTGAGATAGACTGTAATTCATAGCAATAATCAGGTAAATGATATAAACCCCCGCCCCAAGAGCGATATCTGAACTAATCCAGAAAATTAGCGTGCTTGGAGGATAAAACATGGATAGCATACCAAAAATAGTTCCAATGACAAATAGTGTCAAAATTGTAAAAATTTTATTTGTTTTCATAAGTATCTCCAATATAAATAAATAAAAAATTCTATGCCTTAATGCTTTACTTATGACGACATACTTCACAAAATATTTACATTTTATTCACATTAATTTCACACCACTAACGCCGCGCAATTGACAAACCCGTGGCAAGACCACAGGGCATGCAAAGATCAACTTATTGTTTTTGCTTGATAATTATAAATTCACCTTGAACCACCGCAACATTTAAATGCTTTTTCTCAATAAACTTGGCGAATCAGCAGAAAAGACTACAAATAAACTGCTCCCAATACAAAAATTGAAGAATAACTATCTCTTACTTGAAAAAGTAGTGATAGAATTCCGACGTCAAGTCAATTAACCCTGCTCTAAACATGACATATTGGTTACGTGGCTTTGGCGAGATTTGCCCTTTCCTCGCATTTCTTTGAATATGGCAAGTATGAAATAGAAATTATGATCAACTGACCAATTACTACAAAGGATATATAAAATGTTTGAAAGTTTAAAAAATCTGTTAAAACATTTTACAGGCAGTCAAGAATCAACTTCAGGCATCAGCACGCAGGATACGACTTCATCAGCCGCTGCTGCAGGCAACACTCAATACATCACTCTGAGTCAATTCAATTTAGGTACAGGCTCCATTGGGCCAGGCAATCGCAATGATATTGATCAGAATGTTTTAAATCAAATGTATCACGCCATTGCATCGGGCTTGTTTAATGTTCCGGTAAACAACTCCATACCAGAAATATGTGTTGATGGCCGTACCAATAAAAACGGTTATCGTAAAAGCGCTCCTTGTGCAGCCGGAGGCACATTAAGCATAGTGTACGGTGGCGATCTCGGAAGCAACTCAGCCGCCACTGACATCAACGAAGTACAGTTAACCACACAAACCATTAATAAGCTTAAAGAAAAGGGACACCAAGCTGGGGTGCATGGAGATGATCATAGTGACTGCGGCTGCGGTGCATGTTCCAAAGCGCCGACGATATATCAACATATTACAGAACACATCAATGATCTTGCTTCACTGACAAATCAGCTGGGTATTAATATAACCGAATCAGAAAAAGATTCGATTGTTCAACAGGCCAAGAATCGTTTAAATCAAGCGGGTTTCTTTGCGGAAAACAGAGCATCTGTAGTACAAGCAGCTCAGGATAGCGGTGCTGATTATGAAGAATTAGTAGGACAGCACAATGAATTAGGTATTGCATTAAATACGCGCGTTGGCACAACTGTGGATCGCTCTGCAATTCGTTCGAAGTATGGACCGCAATACGACATGTTTGTAGTTGACGCGTGGACATTTGGCAATGCGGCAAAAGATATCAATTCAACCGATAATGAAGCAGACGAACAACGCATCGCCAAAGCAATCACCTTGCAAAATGTAGCCACCGCTTCCGTGCTGGGCCATGGCTCTTTGCCCATTATCCCAATCGCATAACCTGCATATTAAGACTTTATCCAGACGAAATTCTATCTCAAGATAAACAACATCCCGTGGCAAAGCCACGGGATGTTCAAGTTGATACGTCCGTACTTTGCGCCTTATTATCCGATCAAAATCTATACACTATTGCAGATTAGGTGTCGACTTGAGCAAATTGCGCTCGCACTGGCAATTTAAGAATAGCCTCGGCATTACTGCTTGAAAAAACTTTCTCGGCCGCTTGCTGCCATGGTAGCCAAATATAATTTAAATGCTCCCTGGCAGCGATCATAATCGGCATTATGTCCGGCAAACACAAACCGAATACATGTTCAGTATTGAATCTTACATCCGGCCCATAACGCCAGCGCCATTCTTGATAAATTTCGTAGCAATTCTCAATCTGCCAATTAGTCAGAACATAACCAGTGGGATTTAACCCTGTTTCCTCGGATACTTCCCGAATTGCAGTCTGGACTAATGTTTCGCCAGGATCCTGGCTGCCTGTAACCGACTGCCAGAAACCCGGATGATCCGCGCGCTCTAATAATAATACTTGCAAATCAACTGTATGAATAATAACCAGAACAGAAACCGGAATCTTATACATTAAAGCAACAGCTACCCATTACTTGATTTAGTTTCAACTTGACGCAAGCGAATATTGAGTTCTCTTAGTTGCTTTTCATCGACAGTGCTGGGCGCATGAGTCAATAGGCACTGCGCACGTTGGGTTTTAGGAAAGGCAATGACATCGCGAATTGATTCTGAGCCGGTCATCATGGCCAGAATACGATCCAATCCAAACGCGATGCCACCATGCGGTGGAGCACCATATTGAAGCGCTTCTAACAAAAAGCCAAATTTTTCTTGTGCTTCTTGTTCGGAAATATTTAAAGCACGAAACACCTTGGACTGGATATCTTGGCGATGAATCCGCACTGAGCCACCGCCAATCTCCGAACCATTCAGAACCATATCGTAGGCTTTGGAAAGCGCCTGACCGGGATCGTTTTCGAGTAAATCCTCATGTCCATCAGCCGGTGACGTGAAAGGATGATGCAATGCCTGCCAGCGATTATCTTCTTCGTCGCGTTCAAACATCGGAAAATCAACCACCCATAGCGGCTTCCACCCGGGTTCAGCATGGCCGTGCTGATGACCAACCTTAATGCGTAATGCGCCCAAAGATTCATTGACAATTTTGGCTTTGTCCGCACCGAAAAAAATCAAATCGCCATCTTGGGCCTTAGTGCGAACAAGAATGGTTTTGATTGTATCTTCCGGCAGGAATTTCAGAATCGGTGATTGCAGTCCTTCCACACCATCGGAGAGACGATTAATCTTAATATACGCCAAACCCTTAGCGCCATAAATTGCAACAAACGCCGTATAATCATCAATTTCCTTGCGCGATAATTCACCACCTTTAGGCACCCGCAAAGCCGCTACCCGTCCATCCGTTTTTTCCGCGGCCTCACGGAACACCTTGAAAGGAACTTCTCTCATGATGTCGGTTAACTCAGTAAACTCTAGTGAAATGCGCAAATCTGGTTTATCCGAACCATATTTGAACATCACTTCGGCGTAAGTCAGCCGTGGAAATGGGTTGGGCAAATCCACATTACTCACATTCTTGAATAGTCCGCGCATCATCTCTTCCATCAAAGACATGATTTCATGCTCTGACAGAAATGAAGTTTCTATATCGATCTGGGTAAATTCAGGCTGCCGGTCCGCACGCAAATCTTCATCACGGAAACAACGGGTAATCTGATAATAACGATCAAAACCAGATACCATCAACAGTTGTTTGAATAATTGCGGTGATTGCGGCAAGGCAAAAAAATGACCGGCGTTCACCCGTGACGGCACCAGATAATCCCGCGCACCTTCGGGCGTAGATTTAGTCAACATCGGTGTCTCAATATCTAAAAATCCATGTTGATCCAGAAATACGCGAACCGCCATAGCAACCTTATGCCGTAAACGAAGATTCGATTGCATCGCCGGGCGCCGGAGATCCAGATAGCGATGCTCCAGCCGCACAATTTCACTGATATTGTCGTCATCCATCAAAAAGGGCGGTGTCAATGAGGTGTTCAATACCTCAATAGCCGCCACCAGGATCTCGATTTCCCCGCTGACCAAAGACGTATTAATCGTTCCCTCAGGTCTATTTCGTACCTTACCGGTAATTTTCAGTACAAATTCATTGCGTATTTTTTCTGCCGCCTGAAATGTTTCCACGTTATCGGGGTCACATACAACCTGTACCAAACCTTCGCGATCACGCAAATCAATAAATATCACCCCGCCATGATCTCTGCGTCGGTGTACCCAACCAAAAAGGGTTACTGTTTTATCTAAGTATTCGGTATTAATGGCGCCACAGTAATTTGTACGCATAATTCTTTCAATGGTCTAAGTAAAGGGATTGATAATTTCCGGGGTTTATATCGCCGCAATATGGTGACGCTCAGGTCAATCAATCGGCAGCTGCGGCAGTCGTTGTCGGAATGCTCTCTTTTTTCGTGGTCGTATCTGCGGGTGCGGGTGCCGACGTTGCTGATGGCGTGCTTTCGGTATTTTCTTTTGCAGCAGGCTTGGTAGTATCTGATGGTTTCGTCTTGTTCTTAAAATCAGTGACGTACCAACCGCTTCCCTTCAATTGAAATCCTGCAGCAGAAATCAGTTTTGTATAGTTATTACTGCCACACACAGGGCATGCTGTAATGGGTGCATCGCTAATCTTTTGCAAATGTTCTTTCTCGGCACCGCATGAATTGCAAAGATATTCATAAATAGGCATAGAGACCTCCAACAATTCAAAATTGAGAAACCGCAGATTATATACCTTAACCTGTTTTATTTTAAGCATGCAATCGCTACAGAACAAGAATTCACACCCACCAATCCTATTTTCTCAATTGTTGTCAATACTCAGCGTTGTGCGAGAATTATCATAATGGAGATGAATTATGTTTCATTTACACCTACAGATAGGGAAAACATTCAGCCTATACGTGACTTTATTGGATCAAAATTATATATTATGGTCAGAATTTTTTATTTATCCGTCCAGTCGCGCTTATCTTCAGGAACATTGCCATGAATCACAATTTATTCAACAGCCTGCATGAATTAAACCTTCCCCAAGGAAATCGCGCAAAATATTACTCACTCCCGGCATTGGAAAAAAACGGTGCCGGGAAAATTTCTCGCCTGCCGATTTCGATTCGTATTGTTCTGGAGTCTGTTTTACGCAATTATGACAATAAAAAAATCACCGAAGCACATATCCGTCAATTAGCGAAGTGGAAACCGGATGCCCCCAGGGTAGATGAAATCCCGTTTGTTGTTTCTCGCATTGTACTGCAAGATTTCACCGGGGTACCATTGTTGGTAGATCTCGCCGCCATGCGTAGCGCGGCAGTCAAACTGGGGAAAGACCCTAAGCTAATCGAGCCATTGGTACCGGTTGATCTGGTTGTGGATCATTCGATTCAGGTCGATCATTACGGCAACAAAGATGCGCTGAATTACAACATGGAGATTGAGTTTTCCCGCAACAACGAACGCTATCAGTTCATTAAGTGGGGCATGCAGGCGTTTGACACTTTCAAGGTCATCCCGCCCGGAATCGGGATCGTGCATCAGGTCAATCTGGAATATCTTGCGCGTGGTGTGCATCAAAAAAATGGGCTAATTTATCCAGATACCTTGGTCGGCACCGACTCGCATACTACTATGATCAACGGAATCGGCGTGGTCGGTTGGGGTGTCGGCGGCATTGAAGCAGAAGCTGGCATGCTAGGGCAACCGGTTTATTTTCTTACACCCGATGTAGTCGGCGTGAATTTGATCGGCCAATTACACGAAGGCGTTACCGCAACCGATTTGGTGCTGACAATCACCGAAATGCTGCGCAAATCCAATGTGGTCGGAAAATTTGTTGAATTTTTCGGTACAGGGACTGCCTCGCTGACATTGCCCGACCGTGCCACCATTGCCAATATGGCACCCGAATATGGCGCTACGATGGGTTTTTTTCCGGTAGATGATGTCACCGTCGAATACTTCAAAGGCACAGGACGAAATGAAGAAGAAATCAAAGCATTCCAAAGTTATTTCCAAGCACAACAGATGTATGGCATCCCCCGCCAAGGCGACATTGACTATACCAGCGAACTGACACTTGATCTTAGCTCGGTCACACCATCACTGGCAGGCCCCAAACGGCCGCAGGATCGTATTGAACTGAGTGCGATCAAATCCAGGTTTACTGAACTCTTCAACAAACCCGCTAAGGAAAGCGGCTACGGCAAACAAGATCACGATCTCCATCAGCGTTACTTGACACGCAGCAGCCGTGCTCAGGATCCCGAGGTATGCACACATATCGACGCCTGTGAACCAGATGATAGCCGGTTGTCGTCACCCGTTCCCGGTAACGTAGCAAGAGAGGATAACGCACCAACAGCTCACAACACGGCACCTGTCGAACGGCGAATGACCTCCCGCAACGTTGCCGAAATGACCAGCAACCGGCCAACACCCGATCCGATCGAATTATCTCCGCATAAATTGAACGGTTTCTCAATTGAATTAGGTCACGGCGATGTCCTGATTGCCGCCATCACGTCCTGCACTAACACCTCCAACCCCAGCGTGCTGCTCGCCGCCGGATTACTGGCCAAGAATGCCGTCGAAAAAGGATTGTCTGTCAAGCGCCATATTAAAACCTCGCTCGCGCCCGGTTCACGCGTGGTTACCGATTATCTGACCGTTACCGGATTGCTGCCTTATCTGGAGCAATTGGGATTTAATCTGGTCGGCTATGGCTGCACCACCTGTATCGGCAATTCCGGGCCTTTGGCAGAACCGATTGAAGAAACAATTGTGAAGAATGATCTGGTTTGTGCTGCGGTGCTATCGGGAAATCGTAATTTCGAGGCACGCATTCACTCAAATATCCACGCCAATTTTTTAGCATCTCCACCGCTCGTAGTTGCTTACGCCATCGCGGGCTCGATGCTGAAAGATATTACTACCGAACCAATCGGCATCGGAAAAAATAATCAACCGGTTTGGCTTAAAGATATCTGGCCCAGCAGTGAGGAAATTCATGCGCTGATGAAATTTGCCACGAACGCGGATACTTTCCGGCAACTCTACAGCAACCTCACCAAAAACCATGACCTGTGGAATAACGTCACCACCATCACAGGACAAACCTACAACTGGCCACAATCCACTTACATTGCCGAACCGCCTTTCTTTGAAAATTTTTCGCTGCAAACAACAGCCTCCAATGACAGCAACGATATCAAGAATGCCTTTGCACTGGGCGTATTCGGCAATTCCGTGACCACCGATCATATCAGCCCAGCTGGTTCAATCAAAGATAGTTCTCCTGCTGGCCAGTATTTACTGGAACACGATGTCACTAAGGCAAACTTTAATAGCTATGGTGCCCGCCGCGGTAACCACGAAGTAATGATGCGCGGCACTTTTGCCAATGTACGCATCCGGAACCTAATGATCCCCGGCAGTGAAGGTGGCGTCACGCTCTATCAGAATACAAACGGCGCTGTACCTGAGCAAATGAGCATTTATGATGCCGCAATGAAATATCGCACACAAGGCATTCCCACCGTTGTTTTCGGCGGCAAAGAATACGGTACTGGCTCAAGCCGCGACTGGGCCGCCAAAGGTACACAACTTCTGGGCGTCAAAGCGGTGATCGCCGCCAGTTTTGAACGCATTCACCGCAGCAACCTGATCGGCATGGGTGTCCTGCCACTGCAATTCAAGGAAGATGACAGCGTTGAAACACTTGGAATAAAAGGTGATGAACAATTCGATATTTCAGGTCTGAATGATATTCAGCCACAAAAAGATGTTACGTTGGTGATACACAAGAAAGACGGTAGCAGCCAATCGGTGCAATTACTATGCCGTATCGATACTGCAATTGAAATCGATTATTACAAGCATGGCGGCATCTTGCCTTATGTTCTCAGAGATTTGATGAGTCAATCTTAAACGAAAGGATTAGCGAAATTTCTCGGATTGAGCACCTCCGCCAGCTTCATTAGTATGGCAATTAAATCCATCAAAATCATTAAGCAAATGAATTTCAATGAAAGTTATATTTCTTACACCCCCCGGAATCTGAATCTTTTATAAGCCACATTACCACTCAACTTTGCCTGCAAGTGCCCAAGTCAAACCACCATCGGTTGAAATGTAAGCGTTTGCTCGTGCAATACCTATAATAGTGGTATCAAGTGCAAAGTTAGGAGATATGCGGAATTCTGTAAATTGAATATTTTGTTGCAGTAATGAAGTACCTATATTTTTCGAGGATATTATGCCCCCACTATTATTCAGAGTAATCCGATAGAAACCTTTTCCATGAACGATGGCAAAGATAAGGCTATCATTAGAAAAATTAGGAGAAAATTCAATTTGCTGGATAGCGGTTCCCGGCCCTATATGGTTTTGAGTCATTGTAACCCAGTTAATGCCTCCATTCTTTGAACGATACAAGCCATTACTTGTACCGACGAAGACTAATTTGTCCGTGGCGAATTGCGGCGAGACGGCAATTGATAAATGTTGTTGTCCCGGTAGACCACGTAGTGTGATTAAATCAAATTTCTGCGATTGCAACCAACTGTCACCTCCGTTAATTGTACGCCAAATCTTCCCGGAGCGAGTTGCAGCGAAGGCGGTACGGTCATTTGCATAGTTAGGGGAAATAGCCAAGTTTACAATATGCGAAGTAGTGGGGACGCCTCGCAGCCCGCGCCAACTATTCCCGCCATCAAGTGTTTGTAGAACTCCATGTGATCTTGTGCCAACATAGATTTCTCGGTCGCTCTCAAACGTGGGTGACAAAACAAATGAATTGATATATACAGAAAATGGTGAGATTTCAGGTATTTTCGGAATAAACTTTGTAGTCCAATTTTGTCCGAAGTCGTTGGAAAACCCAATATGTGTGGTATTTCTTGTGGCAACAGCCGTAGGCGGGCCTGCCTGATTTTTAGCAAAATCGACATCGAAAGCACTCATTGGAAGATCTAGACTACTTGGAACTGGCCAACCGGTTCTATCGATAGTCCATGTTGTGCCATGATCGGAAGAGCGGTATAAGCCTCCGCCAAAATATGTTGATGCAATCATGCTTTGGTCATTGATGAAATTTGGCGACAAAGCCAAGCCTGTTAGCAGATTTTTGCGAGTTTGTTTTTGGGTCCAGGTAATGCCGCCATCTTTCGAGATGAAAAGCCCGTCGTACGCAGAGAGAAAGACCGTTTGGTCCGTCAAAAATGTGTTAGATACTTGTAATTCGCTGAATTCCTCCAATGCGCTCGTTTGTCCGGTAACTACTGCTCCAGATGAGTGATATGTCCAACTGTCGCCGCCATCGGTTGATTTATATACAGATTTAGTTAAGCTGGTGCAGAAAACTGTGCGATCAATTAAATAGTTTGGAGATAGTGATATATTATTGATTGTTTCCAATGGTAAGTTGGCGGGTTTATTGGTGAATGTTACACCCGTATTACTGCTGTAATAGATTCCGTCACTAGTAGCGAGAAATACCTCTTTAAGGTTTCCTCCCGAAATTGCTATGTCGTAAACGGTTAATCCGGTAGTATTTCCGATACCGCTCCAGGTGAAACCCCCATCGGTGGATTTTAGTAGACCTCCACTCTTATTCACTGAAATAGCTGTCAGGTCAGTCGTGAAGTTGGGTGATACTGCGACCAGCTTTATGCTCGCAGATGCATCTTGCACTCTGGTCCAAGCCGCGTCTGTTTTGGAGCGTCGATAAAGTTGACCGTTTAATGTACTCAGAAAAAGCACATAATCATTATTTCCCAACTTTGCAATTTTTAATTGATTTACTCTAAGATTGGAAAGACCGGTATTAAAAATCTCCCAAGAATTTCCTTCATCCAATGATCGATATATACCATCGCCTTTAGTCGTGGCAAAGACTGTATGATCAGACTCATAGTTTGGTGAGACACGAACGCCAATTTCCGAGAATACATTGTCTAGCCCATTTGGAAGCCTGGTCCAGGTCGTGCCGCCATCGGTTGATCGCAGAATGTTGGTATATTGATCCGAGGTCAATTCTCCATCGGTGGCCAGGAAGATAGTTTTGTCGTTAGCAAAATTGGGAGAAATACCTAATCCATAAACCATATCGTGTGGATTATGGGCGCGAAGATTATTGCTAATGGCGCAAAGTGATATAAGAACGAGAAATAATGTTACTTTAATTTGGAAAAACTTACTTTGCATTTTTGCCTCCGATTAGAACGGGTAATATTGTGTTCTTTCTGAATAATCACACCTACTCGATAATGAGCCCTAACGCCTATATCATGGGCCATTCTTGCATTATGAATCTGCTCTTGATAACCAATTAGATTACTTTTTTAAGATGCGTGATTTTAGTACTGCAAGTTACTGTAAGTGTGGCTTGGTAAATTGTTTTAGCTTCTAATATTCCAAAGCTTTCAATAGAAATACTTATTGTTGTTAATAGTGTTCGAGCATTAAACATCATTACTCAATGACAGATTTCTTTAAAATTGAATTCAACTTGCACCAGAATTATTATTTTTCTCAAGGGCTTTTAGTTTTTGGCGGTTAATTAATATTCTTATAATCCTGCTCATAAGACAAGTGACAGGCTGCAGTAATTATGTAGTCGTACTGTACTAATTTTATCCTGGGATGTATGTAGGAATTCACTGATTTATAAGGATGTTATTGAATAAATAGAACTTGGCGGCAAAAAAATATCTTATCTGGAATAATGTTGAAAAGTATCATCAGCAGATAAGCCAATTATGTCAATCAACATCCAAAATTTACCAAGGTAAACATCCAAAGAATTTACAGTCAAAAATTCTAAGAATCTAATTTTTCTTTGTTTTCTTGAAATAAATAAAAAAATTTAATGTTGATTCCAACATTTTCCTGATAAATTTTGTGAGACCTTTGCAAAACTCAACAAATTATCAAATTCGTTACAGTTACAATTTCTGATTTTTTTGTGAGTACAGGAATATTTTTTAGTCATTTCCTTGCTGAAATGACGCGAACTATCACTTTCATTGATCATTATCGGCTTAGAAGAAGCATTTGTCCCATGATTGCAATTGTATCTGCTTATTAACATACAATCTGGGCAACCTTTTCAGGTTGTATGCCATAGCTTGTAAAACATGCCAGGCATGCGCTGGTGTTAATCGTATCCTGAAACAAGACAGTACCGAATGATCACGGAACATTGTCTTCCAGACTTAGGCTCATAAACCGCATCACGTGCAGATTCGCGTTAGCCCTGTCTTCAACTGATTCATCACTGATCCACCTTGCCAGATTCCTGCCAGCAACATTTTGAACAGCCGCAGGCCGGGATAGGCAGGACGGCCTGCGGCATCAAATGTCGGGGCATAATGTTCAGCGATTGTTTTTTCTACCGATTTCCAATCAGTCAGGCAATCGATTTGATTGAGAAAATTTCCTTTGCGAGTGCGGCGGGTGACATCAAACTCTGAAACTCATATCAATTAACTCAACAATATGATTCAAAACATTATTATATCATTTCCCACACCTAAAAATCACTTTAGCCGTGCAAAGTTCTCTTTGCATGTTGATTAACAGCTTAGAATCAATCGTAATAAGCTATTCCTCGTTTTGCAACTTAGCAAATGCTTCTAACTGTAGCCGAAACTCAGCAAATCATAGTGACTTTATTTCATTAATATTGACGTTAACGGCCATATCAGGCGCAAGTCTTCTAGCCGAAGTCTAAACTACCTCTAAATTGGGCACTTGACCGGCTTGAAAAAACTGATCGAATGCGAATAAAACGGTGATCATTAGCTGCACTACGTCAGATGTATTGCGATAACCCATCGAAATTTGCGATATGCAGTCCTAACAAAATTGTTAATGAAAGAACCGTTGCCATGGTAGAACATATGAATTTACCCTTATTCCTTATTCGAATGTATCCATGTTCGGTAACGCACATATTTTCGTGTTTTTTTAATCTATCATTAATTCGTAATTCCACGAATACTGTGCAAAAAATGCTTGGAGATCATTAAGATCGCAAGTTCTGCCCACGCCGATATTGATTTATGGATATTTCCAGTAAACCAAAAATCTGGAGAATGGATATGAGTTGGAGCGAAATCATCTAATAAAATGGAGATACTAAATATATTCAATGGCAAAGGATCTGAATTACGACTTTGTTTATATATTGGTACAAAAATAAGGTGGTGGTTAGCAAAATCGCCTCTTGTCATATTATTGTTATTCAGCCTCGTTGGAAAAACACAGAGTGCGAGTTTTGAAGGTACCTCAGATGTAAAAAAGCATTCGAACCCTTTTTTTGACATCTGCCAGCGACAACTTGCTGATTACCCACTTCTAAAGGCAGAAATCGACAAAAGTTATTCACTCGGTTCAGATGTTTCTGTATTACTCTCGGATATTAAGAAAAGTTTTGGAAAGCCAATCTCAGAAAAAAAAATAAGGGATTATCTGTCTATAACAAACAAAAACGAAGATGCCGAAAATAGCTGGCTTTATTCTTTTAACAAAGCATGTAATTACTCAACTATATATAGCAGTATGCAGTGGAATATCCATGTTCTTGCTGATCTGGCAAAAAAAATTACTGCAATCAATATCCGACCAATAATCGAAACATCTGATTTTAGTTTGACCCATGTACCATTTTATTTTGAGTATTTTACTAACGATGAAGATACTCAAAAGGCATTGTGGAACCTGACGGGGACCGGCACACCCAAAAGTAAAATACAAAAATTAATGGCCGGAATTGATGGCGTATATGGAGATATAGAAACAATCAAACAAAGAAATCAAGAGAATCTCTTGGTATATCGATATCGTTACAACGCAACAACTTTTATAGCATCAAGAGTAGCACCTTGGGAATTTATTTCCATAGTAATTTGGGAATTTAATGACCAAGATAGATTAATCAATTTAACTGTGCGCTGAGCTATGAACTCAGTCGGAAAATGAACTTATTTTACTTTTATTTTTAAAATTTCAAAGGAGTTTACATGTCAAAAATTAGCATTGAATCAAGAGAGATATTTGCTGGACAGGATCATTTATATTTAATTTTTCAAGATAATGCCGGTCAGGAATTTGTGATTAGAGGCGGTCCCGAAGATAATAATCCCTTGGATTTTGGAGATATAGTTACCGTTGTTAATGTTCCTATTGCAGAATCAGAGGATGCGCGAGGAAATGACACACCTGTTGAACGAGGAAATCGGGAATTAGATCTTGGTGGAAGAACAGCGGAAGATGTATGGGAAATCATGAAGCAGCAAGCAACGAATATTAACAATGCGGGGATTGATTACGACATAATTATCTCTGCTCAGAATAGTAACTCTACTATTGCTTCAGTTCTCAATTCCATTGGCATTGCAGTTGCCTCAAATATACCATTAAACACCGATGCAAATGACCTTCCGGGTGTCAGCAATCTTCTAACGCTTGATACTACTTTAATTGGCACACCTGCGAATGACCTTATCTCTGGATATGTTGGCAACGATACTCTTCTCGGAGGCGATGGTGATGACAATCTTCGTGGGAATAGTGGCAATGACGTTATCGACGGCGAACTAGGAAATGATTTCTTGGTAGGCGATTTGGGCAATGACATTCTCAAAGCTGGATTTGGACAAGATGCCTTAAATGGCGGAGCAGGCAATGACATATTCGGTTTTTATGCGTTGGGCCACTATGAAGTTCAAGATTTTATTCTTACTGAAGATAAAATATTTTTCGATTCAGTAAGAACAGGGCTTAACAATATTGATGCCGTCAATCAGGCGATTACCGCTGTTAACCAAAGAGCCGATGGCGTAACGGTCGAATTTGGCCCCGATGCATCCGTAGATCTAATTGGCATCAATTTCTCTGACATTACTGCTGATATGGTTGGGTTTGCTTCCTGATCGATCTTTTAATAATTGCTGTTAAGTCTAAAAAGGGGATTCTGTCGCAAATATTCGTAAAGTGCAAAGCCACACTTATCTGCGTGCACAGTCATCCTGCTAAAGCCAAAAACTGCTTATAAGCGGGTATATTTTCATTAGACAGTTGTCCCTTCCGAATCATGTGTGCGGTTTAATTGAATCATTACACGCTTTGGTGAGTTGCTTGAGAAAATCATTCTCACCGATTCAATCTTTAAGTCGGTCGGCAGGGATTTTGGTGTGATCATTTTTACTCCAAAAGTATGTAAGCAGTTTCCTGCTAAATGACCATTTACACAAAATTATTTACACCCCCACAGCTAGTTTGTAACAACGTAATTTCCTGGAAAATTCCTGCAATGCACTGATGTCACTTCCCTCGGCACGCTGACACCAGTTCTCCAATTGCTTTACCAGCTGTTCTTTGGATGTAGCAGAACTACTCCACAAAGCGGCCAGATCTTGTCGCATTGAATAGGTCGTGCTCAGTATATTACTGGAATGGAGTGCCTGATCCAGGGCTTCCTGCTCTTTTTCTGTCATCTGGCCGACTTCTCTTTGCAACCAATGCCTAACGGCTTCGAGTGCGCGGACATCTTGCAGACCTGGAATAGCTCGGTTCCTAAGTTTGCGAATCTCAGTTATTGTGGATTGATTCAGGTATTTGGAAAAGCTGGATAGCACATCGTAGCGGTGTGTAATTATGGCCCGCAAAGTTTCTTCATCGCAAGGAGTCTTGGCCGGATTGAGATGAATCTTTGGCGTCACTTTGCGAACTATAGCCAAACCCAGCATTTCAAGAACGCGAATGTACGTCCACCCGATGTCGAATTCCCACCACTTGTTGGAGAACTTGGCGGAAGTCACATAAGCATGGTGATTGTTGTGCAGCTCCTCTCCTCCCATGATAATACCCCAGGGCATGATGTTGGTAGAAGTGTTGTTCGGCGAAAAATTGCGATAACCATAGTAGTGTCCAACACCGTTAATGACCCCGGCGGCGAAGAATGGAATCCACAACATCTGAATTCCCCACACAAGGAATCCGATTGGACCGAATAAAAAAAGATCAATTGCCAGCATGATGCCAATACCCAGATCGACATGCTGTGAATATAAATTACGTTCGATCCAGTCATCGGGCGTACCATGACCGTATTTAACAAGGGTTGCGGTATTCTTAGCTTCTATACGATAAAGCTTGATACCGTCGAACAACACTTTGTTGATGCCATGTATCTGCGGACTGTGTGGATCCTCGTCAGTTTCGCATTTGGCATGGTGTTTACGGTGTACGGCCACCCATTCTTTGGTCACCGTCCCGGTGGTAAGCCATAACCAAAAACGGAAGTAGTGGCTAACAATGGGATGCAGCTTCAGTGCGTGATGCGACTGATTCCGGTGAAGAAAAATTGTCACTGATATGGTGGTCATGTGCGTCATGATCAGTGCAACTAACACATAGCCCCACCACGGAAGTTCAATCAGGCCAAGCTGCAGGAATTGTTGCATATTAAATTTGATCCCTTATCCAAATAAAACTTATGTAAAAACTACAATGCCATTTTCATTTCTACGCAGTTTGTCGTTGTGAATCCATTACAAAACAATACTATATGAAAAAGACCTATTTCATAAAAAAATACTGATGGATCAATCTGCCGTGGCAGCATGCCGCCCTTATTGTTTTCCTCACAAACTTAATAAGTACGCTAAATCTGCTGCCGTTTCAGTGCGCTATCGAACATATTGACTTTTATATTTAAAGTACTCTGAGATATGTCGCCAAATATGGACTCCATGTGATTATGTAGCGAGTAGATGTGCATAACATTGCTGTGCAAATTGTGCTGATGGCAAATACCCAACCTTTTTTGCGTTTGCTACTGGCTATTATTTGGATCGTGGTAAGTGAAATTCTGTCCATCACAATAGCAATGATGTTGCTAAGCGTTTGGCCACAACAATCTGCAGCTTTATTAGGTATACTGGTAAGAATTAATTCATTAACAAGTGGCACAGTGACGTCATTGCTGGGTTTTAGAGCGAACCCTATTGATAGTGCCGAACATGAGAGAAATAATTCCAAATCAGGATCATAGCCAGTGCGAGAGCGTGCGCAAATGCTTTTATTCTATCGATTGAACTATAAATCCGGCATCTTGCCTCTCATGCCATTTTTCATGAGAAAATTCAGGTAATCAGATAATTTTTCTAAATTCAAGGAGGACTATATGCTCGTAACCTTTAATACAGATGTAGGCGTCATCACCATGTTTGGGGAAGACGCGCTTGCCATACTGAAAATGATGGGGCACACCGCAACCGTACCCGGAGCCATTCTGGCCGCTGATGTTCCTGCAGCTTTAAGCCGATTAAAAGCTGCTGTAGGTGCAGAAAAATCCCCAGCGCCAGTTGCGGAAGAGGAAGAGGAGGAGCCGTCAGTGAGTATGGCTCATCGCGCATCGCCTCTCATTGACCTGCTTACTGCTGCAGCCAAAGAAGGCTGCGATGTAATGTGGGAATAGATCTAAAAGCTGTGAGCCGTTTTTTGTAGTAGTGCTCGAATGCTGCAATTGTATTTCGAGCACTAATCTCAACGATCTACAGCTCCATCGTTTTTCGCTTTGATATAACCAAAAAATAATTTAATATTTTTGCATTGATATACCTTTCAGATATCTCAATAAATTGAGATTGTATTCAGGAAAGATTCGTCCTGTTGCCGTCGACAACACAAAAATCCCGAGGGTTCTGGCTTCAATCCATAATGTTTTATATGCTACCGAACTTTGTGTTATAAGCAGGATTTGAGGGCCTGAATGAATATCGTCATTCATTCTTCATTGTTACTACAAACGATATTGACTGAAAAATTGATATGACCGACAAGAATTGCAGTCCTAACAAAAATCACCTTCTGGCGTCATTACCTGAAACAGAATACGATCGCATTTTTCCACATCTTGAGCTTTTTCAAATGCCTCTGGGTGAAGTTATTTACGAATCTGGAGAAAAGCTCCATTACATCTATTTCCCCACGGATTGCATCATATCTCTGCTTTATGTGATGGAGAATGGTGCTTCAGCAGAAATTGCAGTAGTCGGCTTTGAAGGAGCTGTCGGTGTTGCTCTCTTTATGGGCGGCCAAACCATGCCAAATCGGGCTGTAGTACAGAGCGCAGGGTACTGTTACCGAATACGACAGAAACAATTTATGCAAGAATTTGACCGTCACGGCGCACTACTTCATAAGTTGCTGAAGTATACCCAAGCACTCATCACCCAAATGGCGCAAACGGCGGTTTGTAACCGGCATCATTCGGTTGATCAACAACTTTGCCGCTGGTTACTGTTAAGTCTCGATCGGCTTTCTTCCAATGAACTAGCCATGACCCAGGAATTGATCGCCAATATGTTGGGCGTACGCCGTGAGGGCGTCACGCAAGCTGCGGGGAAATTGCAGGAAGCAGGACTAATTCATTACAGCCGTGGCCACATCACAGTGATAGATCGGAAAGGATTGGAAGCGCGAGTCTGTGAGTGTTACGAAGTAGTTCGGAAAGAATTCGAGCGTATACTTCATCCCTGATTTCAATATCGCGTTACTTATTATTTATCTCATGAAATAAACTAATTGCCTCTTCATTCTGTAAGGGATTAAGCGAGAAGTATTGATTATTGCGCGAAGAACTTAAGGGTGAACTGGGAATTTTGCATGAAAAGCTTAGTTGCAAACGATCGATATTCTATCCTTACCTATCTTTGATATTTGCCAGATTTTTTAAATGTTCGTTACCGAACAGACCGACCAGAAGCTCAAGAGCATTATCTATACTTAACCAAAAATGGACTCAATTATGAAAACATTAATCTTAATGATTACTTTAATTACTATTATCCTATTTTCTGCATGTAACACACTGAGTGGAATAGGAAAGGATGTTCAGAAGGGTGGTAAAGCAATTGAAAAATCGGCCAACTAACTAGCCGGAAAATTTTTTGTGTGAGAATCACGTGGCCTATCAAATAGACAGCGAAGATTTTCTGCAATATTTTGCATTATTAACGAGTGAAAACCGCCACCTCTGCCCCAGTGACATTCATGCTAAGAGCTCACTGATTGTTTTTTTACTTAGAGAGCGCTTGTGTCATCTAATTCATTAGTGATAAACACTAATCATCTGTTGGCTGCTTTACCTCGCAATGACTATGAACAGTTACTAGAAAGTTGTGTTGAAATCGAGCTTGCCTTTGCAGAAATGTTGTGCCGCTCTGGTGATCCGATTTTGCATGTTTATTTTCCTACCACGAGCATTATCTCCTTAATCACACCGATGGATAACAACCGCAATCTGGAAATAGGGTTGGTCGGTCGTGAAGGTATGTTTGGCCTTCCACTTATCTTAGCGGTAAATGTTGCTTCATCTAGTGCAGTGGTTCAAAGAGCAGGTTTGGCATTGCGCATATCGGCACCCCTATTTCTGCTTGAACTCGAGAAAAGCGCTGCACTTAATCAGGAATTACAACGCTACCTTTTTGTAATGATGAGCCAAATTGCTCAAACGGCTGGATGTAATCTCTTCCATGTCCTTGAGGCCAGGCTTGCCCGCTGGCTTTTGAATGCACTAGACCGGGCACAATCAGATCATCTTTATGCCACTCATGCATTTCTGGCAAATATGCTGGGTGTGAGGCGTGTAGGGATCACCAAAGCAGCAATTTCTCTACAAAAAAGCGAGTTTATTATCTACAAACGGGGAAATATAAAGGTTCTCAATCGTGCTGGACTGGAAGCTGCCTCTTGTGGATGCTATCGCACCGAGAAAAAAATTTATGAAAGGATTCTGGGCTGTATCCCGTCAGCGCAAGTTGGACAAACTAGGCCCTGTTAACACTACCTGAGTGCTTCGACAATAGGGGCGAAATGGATAAATGAGAGAAAGATGACACCCAGTTTGTCGAATCTTGAGAATATATTCGACGAATTCCTTGAGCCAACGGAATAATCTTTGGATCTCATTGCGTTTATTGTACATGGCGCGATCATATTCCCAGGGCTCCAACCGACTAGTTTTGGGTGGGACAACCGGTATATAACCGAGCCCCAATGCAAGTAGTCTGGTTTGGTCACCCTCATAAGCGCGACCCATCAGCAGATGGGTAAGTGAAGAGACGGAGGCCGAGCGCTAACAGCTCCCTAGATCATTCGATTGATATCTCACTTATGATTAAAGATAGCAAAATAACAATGAATGTTTTACTTTTGCTCAAAAAATTAGGTGATTAAATCATAAAATAATATTGGCTATTTTAGCAGTCAGTATGATAGAGTTTTTTTTCAGTAGTCAGATCAATACACTAGGTTATGGGGGGACAAGCTGAATCCGCAGAAAAACTAGTAATTCTATGGCAGAAGCTATCCAGCATGCAAAGGCCATTGGCAAGATACATGTTTCCGGAGCGGAGCACATAGATGCGTCCATTAAGCACTTGGAAAAGTGCTATAGAACACGCCAAAATGGAACATACAGATATTGCCAGCAAGCGTGATTCACTCCTGCAGCACAGTTCTATTCGCTGGCCAGAAAGAGCGTGTCTGCTCACTCATGCGAAAACTTTGCGATAGAACCGCTACGGGCCAGTTTATTTTTTCTGGAAGGATATCTTTTTGAAAACCAAAAAAACATCACCGCCAATACTGTTGACAGCACAGTCTCACACGGCTTCTGAGAATAAAGCAACTGCCTTTCCCATCGTCGGCATTGGGGCTTCTGCAGGCGGCTTAGAAGCTTTTGAGCAATTCTTTCGTCACGTCCCCATTGATAGCGGCATGGCTTTTGTGCTTGTACCGCACCTCGACCCCGGACATGCCAGCCTACTTACTGAAATCCTGCAACGCACCACCGCCATGCAGGTGATCGAGGCGCTGGATCAAATTCCGGTTGAACCCTGCTGCGTGTATGTCATCCCTCCCAACCGAGACATGGTTATCATTGACGGCGCGTTGCAACTCACCATTCCGGAACAGCCACGTGTGCGTCGCATGCCGATTGATGCCTTCCTTCGCTCCCTGGCTAAAGATCAACAAGAAAACGCTATCGGCATTATCCTCTCCGGTACCGGCACCGACGGTACGCTGGGTTTGCGGGCCATCCTTGGGGTAGGTGGTTTCACACTGGTGCAGGAACCGGCAACGGCTAAATATGACGGTATGCCATCCAGCGCGATTCAGGCGGGTTATGCCACTCACATTCTGCCTGTCGAAAAAATGCCAGAGGCACTGCTGATCGACGCCCACACCTTTATCGCTCACACGGAAATATCCACTGAGCCCAAATCAGTAAGTGGAATAAACCGCATTCTGATGCAATTGCATAGCATCACTGGCCACGACTTCAAGCTATACAAGAAAAGTACCATTAGTCGCCGCATCAAACGACTTATGTCACAGCACAACATCAAAGACATCGACGTGTATGTGCAATATCTCAAGGAAAACCCGTCCGAGATGCACAAACTGTCCAAGGAACTGCTGATTACTGTTACCAACTTTTTCCGCGACCCAGATGCTTTTGATGTGCTGCAAAAAGATATTTTTCCGCTACTTTTCGATGATAAGCCGGATAATTACGTGTTTCGTGTCTGGGTAGTGGCCTGCGCTACAGGTGAGGAGGCTTACTCTATCGCCATACTGTTGCGAGAGCTAATGGAAGAAGCGCATAAGGAATTCGGAGTGCAGATCTACAGCACCGATCTGGATGATAATGCCATTGCCATTGCTCGCGCAGGTATTTACCCATTCAATATTACCCAGGATGTCACACCAGAGCGACTGCATCGCTTCTTTGTCAAAGAGGAGACAGGGTACCGGGTAAAGAAAGAAATCCGTGAAATGGTGGTGTTCGCCATTCAGAACGTAATTAAAGACCCGCCCTTCACTAAGCTTGATCTGCTCAGTTGTCGCAACTTGATGATCTATCTGGAACCGGAACTGCAGAGTCGGCTGATTACAACGTTTCATCACGCGCTGAAGCCCGGCGGTGTGCTGTTCCTGTCGCCCTCGGAGAGCATCGGCAACTACATCGAACTATTTACGGCGTTCAATCGTAAATGGAAGTTCTATCGCGCTACACATACCGCTGTTTCCAACCGTGCAATATCTGCTCTATCATTGATCTCGACCGCAGGAAGTGGCGGCAAGGCGATAGGCTACTTTATGGATAAACGCAAGGAAACCAACTATGCCGAATTAACTCGCCAGGCACTGGTGAGGTATGCTTATTTTCATGGAGTCCGAAGTTTCATAAAATGAGAACATGAAATGGAGGATGGAGATGGAATTACCCCGCGCACAATATAGCCAGGAATTTAGGGAGCAATCAGTTAA